>JAJYHY010000159.1 GCA_021784555.1 bacterium | reverse complement strand
CGCCCTTGGGCATGGCATCACGGGCGTTGACGGCCAGGTTCATGATAACCTGCTCGATCATGCCGGCATCGGCGCGAACCAGGGGAAGCCGCGGGGGGGAGGAGAAGTCAAGGGTGATGGTTTCACCCAAGAGCCGTTCGAGCATCTTGCTCAATTGGCCCACGACCTCTCTTAAGTTGAGAGGCTTAGATTGCATGATGTTCTTGCGGCTGAACATGAGGAGCTGGCGGGTGAGGTTGGCGGCCCGTTCAGCCGCGAAGAAGACGGCTTGGGCTGAGTTCTTCAGTTCGGGTGACAGGTCAGGCTTGGCCAGGAGCAAGCCGGAGTGGCCCTCGATAACGGTCAGCATGTTGTTGAAATCGTGGGCGACGCCGGCGGCCAATTGACCCACCGACTCCATTTTTTGGGCCTGGCGCAATTGGGCTTCGAGGCTGAGGTGCTCGGTAATATCCTCCACGTAGGCATGCACCACCCGGCTGGCGGGCACCGCATGAAACGACCAGGAGAGGGTCCGCCCGCCAAAGGTGCTCTCCAGGCGTGGCGGGTCCTTGCCGTCGGCCAGGCAGTGTTGGACCAGGTCGGGGGTGTCAGGCGGCAGGATGCTCCGGGGGCTGGGCTGGCGGACCGAGGCAGCCAGCTTGCTGGCGGCTTCGTTCCAATAGGTCAGCGTGCCATCCGCCCTGATTTCCATGGCCGGATTAGGGTTGAGTTGGGCGAAAGACGCCAGCTTCTGGAGTTGGGCCTCGGCTTGGGCGCGCTCGACGGCCATGGCCAGAACGGTGGCGACCGCCAGGAGGAAATGGACCTCGTCCTCGTTGAACAGGCGCCGGTTGGTTGTATGAGCGCCCAGCACACCGTAGGTTCGTCCATGACCGGAAACGGGAACGGTCATACCGCTGATAACCCCATGTTGGGCAAAGAGCCTGGAGCCGGTAAAACGCGACTCCCTCCGCAGGTCCTCGACAACCACCGGCTCGCCAGCCCGCAACGTGTACCCCGATTGGGTTGATGCGTCGGCGGGAATCCTCAGGGCGCCCACCACGCCGTCAATCCAGCCGGCGCCGGCGCGCAAGAGCATGGAGTCGCCTTCGGGCGTCAGTTCCAGGACGTCGCAATACTCGACTTCGAGGGTCTGACTGACGAGCATTACCACCTGGTTGAGCAAGGCCGAAAAATCGGTGCCCACCAGGGCAAATTGGCCCAGGGCACTCACTACCGTTTGCTGAAGAGAGCGATTGAGGAGGTTCTTCTCCACTTGCTCCCGCTCCTGGACGCGCTCCTGCAGTTTGGCGGCCAGAGCGTCGAACTTCCGCGCCAGATCACCCAATTCGCCGCGCGCCCCTCCCATGCCGGTGCGGCAGGTGAGATCTCCTGCGGCGAGCCGGTCAGTGGCCCTGAGAAGAACCCGGATGCGCGAAAGGATGGAGCGTTGGCCCCCGACCCAGGCGGCGACCAGGGCCAGCAGGCCGGTGCAAAGCGCGGCCCAGAACAGGCCCGTGTATAAGATCAGGCCATAAGCCGGCGCCATTCCGACAACTCCCTTCCCGGCCAGCGCCGGCAACGAGCTCGTGAATAATGTCATGGGCTGACCAGAGATTGTATTCGATGCCTGAGGTCAGAGTATCCGGCCCTGTCCTGGGAAGCAAAGGTTTTGTAGGGCAAACTTTAGCTTGCCAAACGGTCAGGTTTGCCTAGATTTATCGGCTCATTTGGCTTTATGTATTTGAAAGGTCTAAACCTTTTCCTAGCCTTGGCCCCCCAGGCTCGTCCGGGAGAGCAGCCGCCGCCCATCTGGACAACCCTGGTGCCCCTGGTGTTGCTGGTGGTCATCTTTTGGTTCGCGCTGGTGCGTCCCCAGCAGAAAAAGACCAAGGAACACGCCGCCCTCTTGAAAACGCTCAGGGCGGGTGATAAAGTGATCACCAATGGTGGCATTGTTGGTGTTGTCATCACTGTCAAAGAGAAGACCCTTTCCATTCGTTCGGCGGATGCCAAATTCGAAGTTAGCAAATCATCAATTGCAGAGATCACGGAACGTAGTGGCGAGTCCAGTCAATCTTAGTCTCCTATCATGAATCGAAACAATTTCGGACGGTTCATTTTCGTCCTTATCGTCATTGTCTGGTCCGTCTATGAGATGTATCCGCCCAGCGGCCGCAACCTTATCCAGGTGTTCCGGGAGCGCGCGGTCAACCGGGACGCGACCTTCAGCACCATTGTCCAAAAAGCCACCGTTGCGGAGAAGGGGATGCCCGAAAAGGCCTACGCGTCTCTTCAGGAAGCCATTGGAAAAACCGACATCACCCACTATTTCCCGTTCTTCGATGCCAAGGATCAGGTCAACCCCACAACTTATATCCTCAATCGGCTGCAGCGCGAGGCCACGGGCAAGATACGGCTCGGCCTTGACCTGAGCGGCGGCACCTCGTTTCTGGTCAAGATGGACACCTCCAGCCTGACCAACGCGACCGACACCCATGAGGCCCTGTTGCAGGCCGTGGAGGTGCTGCGCAAACGCGTGGATCGGTTTGGCGTGGCTGAACCGGTCATTCAGCCGGTTGGCACCGATGAGATCCTGATTCAACTGCCGGGGCTTTCCGCGGCGGACCAAGAGGCGGCCAAGGCGACCATTCAGAAGGCGGCATTCCTCGAGTTCTGCCTGGTTAGTCCGACTAGCGCGCAGGACATTCGCGACCATCTCATCCAGCCCGGTTACCAGGTCATGAGGCTCGTGAAGAAGTTGCCTGACGGCAAGCAGAATGTCGAAGAACTCGAAGTCAGGAAGCAGCCGGAAATGACCGGCAGCGGTATCAAGAGCGCCATGGTCGTAAGGGATAACCTGGGCGCGCCGGAGATTGATTTCACGCTCAACTCCGCCGCCACTGAAAAGTTTGGTGACATTACCAGCAAACACGTCGGCGATCGGCTGGCGATCATCCTCGACGGCCAGCTCTACTCCGCGCCGTCCATCATTAGCCCAATCGAGACCGGCAGCGGGGAGATTACCGGGCAGTTTGATGAGCGGGAGGCCTTTGAGCTGGCCAACGTGCTCGAAAACCCCTTGCGCGCCCCGGTCCATATCATCCAATCCAATGAAGTGGACCCGACGCTGGGCAAAGACTCGATTCGCAGCGGGTTGCGGGCGTCGATCATTGGCACCATCGCCGTCGTGGGCTTTATGCTGGTCTATTACATAATAGGCGGGTTGGTGGCCAATGCCGCCCTGATGCTCAACATCCTGATTTTGCTGGGGGTGATGTGCTCGATTCATACCACGCTGACCCTGCCGGGCATCGCGGGTATCGTGTTGACCATCGGCATGGCCGTCGATGCCAACGTGCTTATCTTCGAGCGTATCCGGGAGGAAAAGGCCGCCGGCAAGTCCTTGCGCGGGGCGCTCTCTGCCGGCTACGACAAGGCCTTTGGCACCATCTTCGACTCCAACCTGACGACGCTCATTTCCTCGGTCATTTTGATCTTCATGGGCACCGGGGACGTCAAGGGATTCGGTGTGACGCTGACCATCGGTGTGTGCGTGAGCTTGTTTACGGCCTTAGTGGTAACCCGGTTGGTGTTCGATTGGATGCTCTCCAAGAACCTCCTCAAGGACCTCAAGATGCTTCACATCGTGCGAGGCTCCAAGATCGATTTCATGAAGTGGGCTATCCCCGCGTTCACCGCTTCCTGGCTGCTAATCGCGATCGGCAACGGTTACGGCCTTTACCGCGGCCAGGACGTGCTCGGGGTTGACTTCTCCGGCGGTGAGACCCTAATCATGAAGTTCGACCAGGCGCACAAGATCGGCGTCGATAAACTGCGTGGCGCGTTGCGAAAGCTCGGCTGGGGAGATATGCAGATTGCCTACCAGCGCGACCTGAGCACCGGACTTGACACGCTCCGAGTGACCGCTCGCACCAAGGCGCTTGATGTGGCCGGTGGTTCAGACGCCCTGACCGGTAGAATCCTTGCCGAACTGGGCAAGGATTTTCCGCAGGCGCATTACACGAAATGGAGCGTGGCCAACGTCGGCCCCACGGTCGGCAAACAGATCCAGACCTCGGCTATTCTGTCCGTCTTGCTGGCCATGTTTGGCATTTTGGTGTATGTCGCCTTCCGCTACGAGTTTTCGTTCGCGGTGGGCGCCGTGCTGGCCATTGTCCACGACGTCTTCATGACGCTGGGCTGGTACTTCCTGACCGGACGCGAACTCAACGCGACGACGGTGGCCGCCATCCTGACCATCATCGGCTTCTCGGTCAACGACACCATTGTCATCTTCGACCGTATCCGGGAGGACCTGAAGCTGGGCGTCCGCGGCACCTTGCGCGAGGTGATGAACAAGGCGCTGAACCAGACCCTCAGCCGGACGCTCATTACCTCCGGCACCGTGTTCCTGGCAACGCTCTCGCTTTATGTCTTTGGGGGCGGCGTGATTAACGATTTCGCGTTTACGTTCCTGGTCGGCATCCTGACCGGCACCTACTCCAGCATCTATATCGCCAGCGCGCTGGTGCTCTGGTGGCACAAGGGACAGCGTCCTCACATCGGCGCCGGCCCCATCCAGATGCAAACCGTCTCCGCGCCGGTGCGCAGGAAGGTCGCGCCCTCGACGTGACTTACCGGTGGCTGTTGGCCCCTGAGCAGCCGGCGCTGGCCGGCGAGATTGCGCGGGAGTTGCGGATTGGTCCCCTGCTGGCTCAGTGCCTGCTCAACCGGTCACTGACTGAGCCGCCGGCTATCCAGCGGTTTCTCGAACCGCGGCTCAAACAACTGGCCGACCCTTTCCTTCTGCCCGGCATGGAACCGGCGGTCGAACGTTTATTTCGCGCCCGGCGGGACAACGAGCCGCTGGTTCTCTTCGGCGATTACGACGTGGATGGGGTAACCTCGACCGCCGTGCTCCTGGAAGTGCTCCGCGCTTTGGGCTGGCATCCGAATTGTTATCTGCCTAACCGCTTTGACGAAGGCTACGGCTTGAGCCTCGAGGCGCTCACGAATTGCCTGGAGCGGTTTCCCGCTTCCCTGCTGGTCGCCTTGGATTGCGGTTCAACCTCCAACGAAAGCGTCGCTTGGCTCCGGCAACGCGGGGTCGATGTCATTATTCTGGATCACCACCAGGTCGCCTCGCCACCTCCGTCCGCATACGCTCTAGTCAATCCGTTGCTTGGCGGCGCCACACCGCCTCCTCCGTCATCCCGGAGTGAGACGGGTCCGCCCGATTCCTTTGATGGCGTCCGCCCGCCGTTTTCCGAGCTCTGTTCGGCGGGCCTGGCCTTCAAGCTGGCGCACGCCTTGGTCAAGCGCGGACGGGAAACCGGGTTGGCCGAGGCGGCGGATTTCGACCTGCGTCCGCTGCTGGAGCTTGTCGCGATTGGCACCGTTGCCGATCTGGTCCCGTTGGTTGGAGAAAACCGTATCCTCGTGGCGGCCGGACTCGCTCGGCTGGACGGGACTCAGCGTCCGGGTCTGGTTGCGCTCAAGGAGGTGGCTGGCAGCAGCGAGCCGTTAACCACGTTCGAAGTGGCCTTTCAGCTCGGCCCGCGGCTCAACGCGGCGGGCCGTTTGGAAACCGCAGAAGAATCGTTGCGCCTGCTTCTGACCTCGGACGCGGACGAGGCGCTCGCATTGGCGGAAGCGCTGGACCGGCGCAACGTGGAGCGCAAGAAACTGGAGGGTGGCATACTCGAAGAAGCGTTCAAGCTGGTGCGAGGACGGTTTAAGCCCGAGGCCGATTTCGTCATCGTTGAAGGCCATGCACTCTGGCACATCGGAGTCGTGGGGATTGTCGCCGCGCGGTTGCTCCAGCACTATTACCGTCCCACGATTATTGTGGGGGGCGACGGTCCGGACTGGCGCGGCTCCGGACGGAGCATTCTTGGTTTCGATATGGCGGCGGCGCTTCGTCAGTGCGCGGACCTGCTGATACGTCATGGCGGCCACTCCATGGCGGCCGGGTTGTCTCTCCAGCCGAAGAACCTCGATGCCTTGCGCCTCCGGCTCAACCAACTGGCGCGCCAGATCTTGTCGGCCGAGACGCTGTGCGCGCCCTTGCGCTTGGATGCGGCGGTGGATTTGGATGGATTGACTCTCCCGTGTCTGGATGAACTGGCCCGTCTGCAACCGTTGGGCCAGGGCAACCCAGCGGCTCAGTTCCTGGCGCGAAAGGTCGTCCATCGCCGTCCGGCCAAGCGGCTGGGTGCTAATGGACAGCACGCGAAAATGTGGGTGGGCAACGGCACAATGACCCATCAGACCATTTGGTGGCGGGCGGGAGAACAGCCTCTGCCTTCCGGCTGCTTCGACCTGGCCTTTGCGCCGCAGATTGACAGCTACAAAGGCCAACGAAGCGTGTTGCTGAAACTGCTCGATTGGAGACCGGCTCCAGCGTAATCTCGTCGCCACACGAACATGAGAGAAATGGTAGCGGCCATCATCGTCGCGGCCGGCAAGGGGACCCGCATGGGCCCAGGCATCGAGAAGCTCTTTCTGGAATTGAAGGGGCGCCCGCTTGTGGCCCACACCTGGTGGCGATTCAACCAGGCCGAATCCATCGATGAAATCGTGCTCGTGGTCCGGGACGGCTTGCAGCCTGCCTTCCAGGAAATAGCGGCCAAGTACGGGTTCAACAAGCCTTACCGCTTCGTTGCCGGTGGCAAAGAACGCCAGGATTCGGTCTGGAACGGGTTGGAAGCCCTCTCTCGCGAAGCGGAAATCGTGGCCATCCAGGATGCGGCCCGCCCATGCACGAGCCTGGAGCTTATCGCCGCCTCGATCCAAGCCGCTCGAGAAACCGGCGCGGCCGCGGCCGCCCAAGCGGTCACGGATACGGTCAAGGAATCGGCCGACGGTTTGTGGGTCGCGCGCACGCTTGATCGCGCCCGGCTCTGGGCCGTTCAGACCCCGCAAAGCTTCCGAGTCAATATCATCCGCCGCGCGCTGGCTGAGGTGCGAAAACGCGGGGCACTCCTCACGGATGACACGGCCGCTTGCGAACTGATTGGCCAACCGGTCAGACTCGTCCCCAGCTTGCTGCCCAACCCCAAGCTGACCCGTCCCGAGGATATCCCTTACCTGACCGTGCTGTTGGAGGAATTACCGGAGGGCGGGAGGTGATCGTACATACAGCTTGCTCCTTGGGCTATTGTACATTATCTAACAGCGAATGCTCTATGAACGTTGGCGCCAGGTTGCGGGTGTTTGGGGAGATCACCCCGCGCTGTTCGATTTTCCTACGGGCCGGCGTTGGACGTTCGCCGAATTAGCCTCTGCTACGGAAGAGCAGGCGGGAGGAGTTGGGCGAATCGCGTTTCCACAGGGCGCTTCGGCGGACTTCATTCTAGAGGTGTTGCGCGCGTGGCGTACGGGGCGGGTTGTATGCCCTCTAGAAGCCGTGCAGAAGCCGATAAAGATCAGCGAGCCTTTGCCGCCAGGCCTGGTCCACCTGAAGACCACCTCCGCCACAACAGGGACGCCACGGCTGGTGGCCTTCACCCCTGAACAACTGGCCGCCGACGCCCAAGCCATTGTCGCCACCATGGGACTGCGTCCGGACTGGCCGAACCTGGGAGTCATCTCTCTGGCGCATTCGTATGGCTTTTCCAACTTGGTGCTGCCGCTCTTGCTGCATGGCATCCCTCTGGTGTTGGTCGGAACCGCGCTCCCGGAGACGCTGCAACGGGCGGCGGCAGATTGTCCGCTCCTGACACTGGCCGGTGTGCCGGCGCTTTGGCGTACCTGGCACGCCGCCGACGCCATCCCGCCCAATGTGAAGCTGGCTATCTCGGCGGGCGCACCGCTTCCGCTGGCCCTGGAGCAGGCGGTATTCGAAGCGCACGGCTTGAAGATTCACAATTTCTACGGCAGCAGTGAGTGCGGGGGGATCGCCTACGATGACACGCCCCGGCCACGCCTCGACGGCGCCGGGGTTGGAACGCCACTGCGCGGTGTGGACGTCGCCGTGGCGGAGAATGGATGCCTGGAGGTGCGCAGCCCGGCGGTGGCTGAAGGTTACTGGCCCGAACCGGATTGGCACTTGGGCCAAGGCGTATTCCGGACGAGTGATCTGGCAGAGATTTGTTTGGGCGTCGTGCATCTGCGCGGGCGCCTGGGCGACCAGATCAACGTCGCCGGGCGGAAGGTGCTGCCGGAGGTGATAGAAAAGGTGCTCTCAGCTCATCCCATGATCCAGGATTGCCTGGTCTTTGGCATTCCCAGCGCGGAAGCCGAGCGCGGGGAGACAATCGTGGCCTGCGTTGCCGCGGACGGAGAGGTGAGCGCGGAGAGCGCAAGGCAGTTCCTCGCGGCCCGGTTGCTTCCGTGGCAGGTGCCTCGAGAATTTTGGTTCGTCCCGTCGCTCGAGAGCAATGGGCGTGGCAAACTCTCCCGCTCCGAGTGGAGGAACCGCTACCTTCAGAGCCTCGAACGCGGCCAGCGACAGTTGAGAATTGAGAATTAAGAATTGAGGGGACCCCGTTAAGAACGTGTTTTCAGGCTCAAGGACTGTGGCTCCTTTCTCCCCCCAGGATGATCTCTCCTTGCATGATAGTCTCTCCATCGACCGTGGCGCTGGTTTCCGCCTGAACTACGTTTCCGAGGCGCGCGACAATCCGCGCTCCCAGCCGAATCGTGTCGCCGGGCTTGGCGGTTCCCCGTATCCGCACTGCCCGCATACCAGTCAGCTTGAGTCCGCAAAGAGGCGGGACGGCGGGGTCGGACTGGGCTATAGTGCCGGCGAGCTGGGCCGCCGCTTCGACCAGCAGCACGCCCGGGAATAGCGGCTGGCCGGGAAAATGCCCGCGCAGGAAAGGCTCGTCGCCGCGCACGGTGTACTCTCCCGCACCGCTTTTGCCCGGCTCAAGCGCCACGAGCCGATCCAGGAAACGGAACTCGGGCGCGTGAGGTAGCCGCTCAAGGGCCTGGGCGAACGCCGGGCTCATTTCCCGATGTTGCCGGCCATTGGAATGCCTGGAAGATAGGGGCTGAGACTGACCGAGTGCTTTGGGGGGTAAGCCCGACGAGGTATTCATGACTAGCGCTTTGCGATTGGAGAGCGGTGCCACCCACTGTTAATCGCATCAATGCCGGTTCTTCAAGGGTTCAACCACCGTGTAGTCGCTGGGGATCGAAGGGCTGAACATTTTCATGTTCAGCTTTGGGTTGAGCACGGGACGCCTGAAGTCGTTGCGCATCGTCGAGCCATCGGCAAACTCCAGTTCGGTGGCGCGCAACGAAAAGTCTTTCGTGCTGAAGGCGATCTTGATTTGTGGTATCATGCGACGGGCGGATGCGGATTTAGGTTCCAGGGTCAGCGCGACCCTACTATCCGAGGAAGTCTGGGAAAGGATGTTGTATTGGGCCTCCATTTGAGCGGCGCTGCGCGGGAACCCAGCCTCCAGCAGAGAGAGCGCGTCGCGCCATGGCCCGGTTTGGTTGCCCGTCAGCGGATAACGCTCCAGGCGCTGAAGCCGGGGATAAATGATCAGGAGCTCCCGCGGGGCGCGAATGGCGATGGTCTGAACGGGATGGCCGAGCTCCCATCGAAACCGGTTCGGCGCGGCGAACCAGACGTGGCCGGAGGCCTTGAGCGGCTCCAAGAGCGACTTCAGCGTGCGCGTTTGGACGAAGTCGGCTGACCAAGTTTGAATCTTGGTCTGAGCGGCAAGCCAGGATTGCACTTCCGGGCTGAGACCGGCCGCAAGCAATCGGGGAGACCCAAGCGTCAAAAGCAGCAAACACGCCGCCGAGGCGAGACTCGAAGCGAGTGGCCGCGAAACACACCGAATCCGCGGAAGAAAGAGAGGGGAACCACGGAATACACGGAGCACACGGAAGGAGGCGATTGGCGATTGGCTCGCAGCCTGGGCTCTGCCTCCAGGCGAGCTATCGCCCTCCTCGCTGCCCTTCCTCCCTGTATTCCGCGTATTCTGTGGTTCCCCCACCTCGTGCTGAGGTTGTTTCGCTTCGTCCTTCTCAAATTGCGTCCAAAATGCGTTCAATTTCGCTGGTTCGGCTCTCTCTCCTCCATATCTGTTTGCCCCCATTTTTTTGCCGTAATTTGCTTCTGGCTTTGCCAAGTTAGCCTTTCCGCTCTTATTCCGCATTTTCTTCTCTGGACTTTGCAGGCTGTTTGCGCCAGTAGGCGAAACCCTCTATAAATCCATGCTCTGGCCGGGGGAGACGAGGTGCAGTTGCTTGCGGGCGGCTTTGAATTGGGCGACAGCGGCCTGAGAATCGATGCGAATGGGCGGAAACGTGTTGTAATGCACGCCCAGGACATGGTCGCAATGGACGAAATCGGCGGCCCTGATGGCGTCTTGAATTCCCATGGTGAAATTGTCGCCTATGGGCAGCACGGCGAAATTCAGCCGCGTGGACTCACCAATCAGTTTCATGTCCTGCGTCAAGGCCGTATCGCCCGCATAATAAAAGTTGCCTTCGCCGCTCTCGATTAGGAAACCGCCAGGATTGCCACCATAAGTGCCGTCCGGAAGGCTGCTGGAGTGAACCGCGTTGACGAACTTGACACGGCCAAACTCGAAGCTAAAGCCGCCGCCCTGATTAAGGCTGTGCGTCTTCTCCAGGCCCTGCTTGCCGAACCAAGTGACAACTTCGTAATTGGAGATGAGAGTCGCCCCGGTGCGCCGGGCAATGTCCGCGGCATCGGCCAAATGATCGAAGTGCCCGTGCGACACAAGGATGTAATCCGCCGGCACCGCCTTCACATCGACGGACCGAGCCAGTTCGTTTTGGGTGATGAACGGGTCGAAAAGAACGTCCTTGCCCGCTATCCGCGCCCCAAAACATGCATGACCGTAATAAGTGATTCTCATCGTGGTTCTCCAGCATCCAACATTGTCAGCATAGAAAGATGATACCGCTCGTCTCGAGCTCTGTCGAGCCAAGGAGCGGCGAGTCAATAGGTTTCACGTCCGCAGCCCGGTTTTCAATTGCGTCCCAGCGGGTTTCCCACGGCCAACAGACACCTGACCTTTCCCTCCAAATTGTCACCGGCATTTTCGTCAACCAGAATCCCGCCCCGGTCGATTAGCCAGTAAGCTGGCGGCCCGGGCTGGCCGAACCCCTTGATGAGCACGGCGTTCTTCCCCTCAGGGCTGAAGAACTGGGGCCAAGGCAGATTGTCCTTTCCGACAAACCGTTCAAGCCTTTTTCGGTCGGTATCGTAACTCAAGGCAATGACGTCGAAGCCCTTTTTGTGCAGGACATCCCACGCCGTCTTGACCTCCGGGATGCCGGCCACGCAGGGCGGACACCACGTGGCCCAGAATTCGAGCAGCACGACCTTGCCGCGAAGCCGGCCGACATCCACTTTCCTCCCGTCCAGGGAAGTGAATTTGAGCAGGAGTGGATGCCCGATCCGATCCAGTTGCGCCTTTAAGGAGTGAGCTTGTTGTTGATAGTACCGCAGGATCTGCTTCTCGCCGACGATGTAGCCTGGAATGTTAACGCCGGCGGGAACGTGCCCGCGATACCATCCCGGGGACTGGACCTGGTATTGGAGGACCTCGTCAACAATCCTCCGCGAACGAGGATAGTCGGAGGACTGGGCCAGGTCGAGCATGTGTCGGCAGAAGAAATCGGTCGGGCTGGGCATTTCCCCCATTACCTTGCAAAGCCAGTGCTCGGGGTCCTTCACGCCGCGATCAAACTGGTTATTGCGGATTACCTCCCGATGTCGGGGATCAGTTTTCGGATCAGCCAGCCATTGTTGCTCTGCTCTTTCCAATTCGGCTTTCCGAGCGGCAATCCCGTACGCCGCCTGGTTGAGCAGATCCATCCAATTCTCCCAAGCTTCGAAACCATGCGCGCTGTTGGGGTAGTGCTCTTGATATTGCCGGAACTGATCCGCGAGTCTGCCCAGTCTCCGGCAAAACTTCGTCACGAACGCCTTATCTCGTTTCCAGTCCGCGCTCGGGGGTTGGATCTCGTCCAAACTCTCCTTGGCCGCGAGGAGGCTCTTCCATTGGTCTTCGGCCGACGACTGGAGCTCCGGCTGTTCCTTTCCGAGCGGAAGGCTTCGCTCAATGTCCTTATCGGTTGGGAGTTCGACGGTGCCAGGCCTTCCCGTGAGCCCATCCAGGTACAGGACGATCCTGGCGGGTCGCTCGGCAAGCCGGGCCAGCTTCACTCGGGCGCTCTTCCCGTCTTTGGCGATCTGCACCTCGAAGTGCAGCGGACCGAAGGGGGTCTCAACTCCGTTCAGCCGGGTCAACATCCCCGGACGCGCCCATTCGGGTGGGAAACCCTCCAGCAGGTCCAACTCGTTGCCTCGGTCCAGTTCAAGCAAATGAATGGTCAGGCGGATAAACTCAGCGCTGGCCCAATTGTGCGGCATGTCGCCCACCTTGCGGAATTCAGCGCCCTTGAGCGACTGCTCCTCGCGCCAATCGAGCACCGGCGCGGCATGGTTGGCGTAGGCGTAAAGGATGCGGGCGGCCTTGCGACCGTTTCCCTGCCAAAGCCAGGCGTGCGCGTAGAAGGAAGCGAAGTAATTCCAGATGCCGGTCGGGTCCCAGCCGGTGCCGCAGACCATTCCCTCCTTCTCCGTCGCCTGGAGCATGGCCAGGTTGCCCGCAACCAGCGGATCGTCCTTGGCGAAAATCTGGCCGGGGTAAACCGCATGACAGAAGGCCCACTGGCCGCGCTGGGGCAGTTCCCTCCGCCCCTCTTTGCCCATGATGATCGGCAGGTAACGGTTTCCATGCGCGTCTTTAGCCATGTCGCGCCTGGCGGCCTTCCGAAAGCACGCCATGAAATCATCATACTCCTTCTGCCACGCGGCGGCTTCTTCAGTCTTGCCCAACCAGCGGGCGCCCCGGATGAAGGCCTTCAAGCCGGCGAGGTTCCAATAGGGATTGGTATATTCGGCATGGATGCCGCCGATGCCGCCATCCGGAAATCCGGGTGGGACCAAGCCGTCGTCCAGCGGGGTGCCGTCGTGGAGCGTTTGGCGGCGCAAGGTCTTGATATAATCGGCGATTCGCTCCAGCTTGGGCCAGATTGACTCCAGCCAGGCCTTGTCCTGGGTAAGGCGCGCATGGCGAACACAGGTCCAAAGGACGATCCCGTTCTCCTTGGAGTAATTCTTCATGACCTCGATCCGTCCGTCCGGCTTCTGGTAGGTCAATTCGTAGGCAACGCCGTTGCGGGCCTGCGGGCCGGCGCCGAGCATGGCGGCGGATTCAAGGATGAAGGCGCCATCGACGATCCAGAGTCCACGATAGCATGTCGGCCCTACTTGAAAGGCCGGCAATCCCTTCTTGATCTCCCGCGCTTGCCAGATATTGCGGATGGCCGAGTCCACCAATCCCTGAATGCCGGGGTCAGGCACCTGCACTCGGCCATAAGGCAGCGGGGCGTCATTCCAGTAAGCCACCGCGTGACGGCGGGCGGCCAGGGCCTGATCGAGGGTCTTCGGCTCGATAATAATTCTGCCGCCTCCGCTGTAAAGCACGAAGAAGGTGGCGCTCCCCTTCGCCGGCACCCTCAGCCCTGAAAGCTGAATCGCGCGGCGCGCCTGATCCTCCAGCTTCTGCCCGGTCATTTCCAAGGAGGCCGTAACGGTTTCGTGGCCATTGACGATGGCGCGTTGGTCCTCCAGCAGGAACTGGAAGGGGAGCGTCGTATCAATAATCAAGCGCGGACGAACCTCGCGCGCTTCGGAACTGTTGTTAGTCACCGTCACGAGAATCAAGTCATTCCGCGGCTGGCTTCCGGGTTTGGCTGTACTCGAACTGGTGGTGCCGGTCAGGTCGGTGACGGCGAAGGCCTCCTGGATAATCTCCAGACCATTGGCTGAACTGAGTGTGCGGACAATAGGCACCCGAGGAGAGAGCAACTCCTGTCTTTGCCACACCGCCCGAGGGGTGACTTCAACGCCGATGCGCGCGCCGAATTCGCGTCCGCCCTGGCCGTAGTAGTAGAGCAACTGGCCACTCTTATCCACCAGGGATTTGTAGGGGTCGTCCGGCAGGCAGATGGCACTCTGCCATTCGGGCGGCGAGTAGCGGAAATCGACGGTATCCGCGCTTGCGCCGGAGGGATAACACGGGGCGACCAACGCAAGCAGTTGGGCGAGCGCTGCCGTGGTGGCGAGGAGGAGGGTAGAGAGGTGGACTGTTTTCGCTTTCATATAGTTCCTGGGTGCGGCTGGAGTGCCTTGTGTTTCGAAATCTGCTAAAGGTGAGCCGAGATTCGGAGCGGACGCAGGAGACTCGAATGGAACGACACCAAAGTGCGTTGCCCCTTGACTCTCGAAACGCGTCGCAGACAAGTCAAGTTTGGCCGCGGGTGCAAAAAGGACGAAGCGGCCTGGACCTGCGGCCCTGCTGGCCCGCCCACCGGCATTTCTCATTAGGCATTGGGCATTGATCATTAGTCATTGGGGCGGCTCAGAATGGCTCGAGCACCGATTGGATTTGGCGGTGGAGACCGATTGGCCAAGGATCTTTATTAGCTCCTGGCTTTCTTCGTGCAGGGGGGCAATCTTTTTCGCTCGAAGTAACTCGGCAATAACAATGAACCGAAGCCACCCTCGGGTCTCCTTCAACTCCTTGAGCGCTATACCGAGTTTGTGGACGAAATCACGCCGGCTCTCGGCAGCGCAGCTTTCGTCATAACTCGGTGGCGAAGCCGTTCCGCAACGCACCAATTGTCCAGCCACATGGCGGCCCAACCGCGTGTCCGGCAACGCATCGACAGCCTTCCCTACTCGCGCTGCGAACCTCCACAGCCTCTCCGATAGTTCTTCCGGCGTCATGTCTGTCTCAATGCTTAATGATCAATGCCTAATGATCAATGCTCAATGAAAGCGCAGTTTGTTATTCGCTCAGATGCGAGCAGGTCAGGCTCTGACGCGCGTTGTGGTGCGTCCTGAGGCCCGCCACGCTACACCGGATAATCCAGCGCCTCAGGAATCATCACCTTGCTAAGCGCCTCGGCGGCGCGGTCCTTGGCCAGGCGCGCCCCGGTCAGGCACGCGTCCAGGCGGGTGCGGAGGCGCACGAAGCCTTCGAGGCCGTCAAACTTCACGCAGGGGCCGGCCTTGGGCGGGAGCATGTCGGAACGCTCCGAGACGTCGCCACACGCGCGGGCGGTTCCGTCGATGCCGGGGATGACACCCTCGAGTGACGCCAGTTCTTCGGCGCAGTAACAGGCCTGGCAACCGGCCTGGTCCCAAGCCGGATGCCGGTTGTAGCCATAGACCAATTCGGCGCATAGACGTCCGACCTCGCCGGCGGCGCGGGCGCTTTGAACGTGGCAGAGATCGGTGAAGAAACTCACGAAGCCGCCCAGGCTTTCGGCCAGGGCCGGATTGGAAGGGCCCTTGGTCTCGAGCTCCCCCACGTCGAGGATGAACTGGCGGGCCGCCAGCAGCCAGCCGAGCGCGTCGGCCAGCGGGAAGGTGACACCTTGCCGGTTTTTGTGGTAGAGCCTCGCGCCCTCGGCGTCCGTTCCGAGTTGAAGGTGCGTGAGGGTCCACAGCCAGAGCTTCATGGCGGTGGCGAGCGTGCAGGCGCCCGTGCCGGGCCGCACTGAGGCCAGCCGCCGAAGCTCGTCAATCCAGAGGCGGAATTGGGCCAGGAAAAGCTCGTTGGTCATGGTGAGCGAAAGCTGGAGGCGTTGCACCGCCTCCGGGCCTTCGTAGGTGGCCTCGAGCTGGGCGTCCATCCACTTTTGACCGAAGAAACCGGGGCAATCCTCGGTAAGACCGTAGCCGCCCATCAGGCTCACCGCCTCGCGCATCATGTTCGCCCCGACACCCGTGTTCCACAGCTTACAGGCCGGGCAGAACACGTTGGCGACCGAATCCAGCATGACGAATTGGACAAGCGGTTTCGACTGGAGCGTCTTCACCCATTCCGGATCCGAGGGCCCGTCGAGTTGGTGCGAAAGCCGGAGGGCCTCAATGGCGTCCTGCTGGGCCAAAGCCAGCGCCTTGAACGCGGCACGCCCGGAGAGAGCGCGCTCCTCGAGGAGCTCCTCCTTTTTCTTTTCCAGTGGGTCGAGTTCGTCGAAAAGCCGTGCGGCGGCGAAACCCAGAGAGGCCCCGGCCTCACCCGCCGCCCAGACATCGACCAGGCGTTGGAGCGTGTCGGCCTTCTGTTGGAGACCCAGCTCGTAACGCGGTGTGCCCGGGGCGCCTTCGCCCCCGCGGAAGCGGCGCCGCTGATAGCGAATGAGCGGTTCGACTGCCGAGAGGAGCTTGGCCGAGGTCATTAGGCCGACCGTAACGCGTGTGCGACGGAAGACCGCCTCGATAATCTCGTTGTGGGAGTAGCGAGGAACGATGACGCCATCCTTGATGGAATAGCCTCCCACAATGCGGCTGGCGGGCACGCGCAGGCTGAAGACGGGATCGCGGGTGGAACTGAGTTGATGGACGAGCTTGCGAGTGGGCACGCCGCGATCGAATGTGCCGGGATCGGTGTCTTCGAGAATAACCATGCAACTGCCTTTGATGCGCGGGTCATCGGAATCGACGGCGGCCGTGACGACATTGGCGAATCCCATGTTGGTGATGAACCGCCCCCGCTTATCGACCTGGAGAACCGGCTCTCCCCCCTCCGGCCATGCCGCGATACGGACCTTGCCGCTGAGCATGCTGGTCTCCACCCCCACGAACGGGAGCGGCTCGGTTAGGGCAAAGGCGGCGCGGATTTGTTGCCGCGCCTCTCCAGGGGCTGGCGGCGCGGCCAGTTTCATGTACCGGGCGCGCTGTTCGGATGTCCCTCGTTCGTGAATGGGCGCCAGTCCAAGGTTTCCGGCGAGGCTGCACGTGGCCGCGCCCGCATCGACCCAGGCCAATTCGAAGGCGATCAGGGCCAGAGCCAAGTTCTTCGGGCCTTCTATGAAGCCGCCGTACTGGGGTTCGAGAAAGGCGGCGGTGATGCCGCTCTCGTCGAATACAGAGAGCAGCGCCGCCTTTCCTTCTGTCCATTCATGCGAGTTTCGCGCGCCGTCCGCCACCAACCGGGCCACCGGGCCACGGGCGGCAGTCCGCGCGGCCTGCACGAGCATCGCCAAGTCATACCGGTCCGAAAAGCGCCAGAGCACTTGGCGGATGTCGTCGCCGGGCAAGGTGTGGAGAGTGGGCACAGTCTGCGGGGGCGTCTGAGGAATAGTCTGAGTTTCAGCCGTAGAGGGCATACGCGATAGGTCTTTCGATGAAGCAGTTTGCATATCCGAGACAACGCGCTGGGGTGCTGCGCGCACGACAGCGCACCGAGACGACACTTTCTAGGCCAATCGAGATTAATACGCAAGCCAAACTCTTCAGCCACTTCAACCGAGGCTTCGACGTTGCCCAATCTCGCCAAGGACCATTTTGACAGTACCATTCCGGCGAGTCGACGGCGTCGGTCTGGACCGAAAAATCATGCATATCCATGGTAAATCGGGGGGAATCTTCCACCCCACTGATTCGATGGACTCATCCAATCTCCCAGGTGGGACACTTTTCTGTCAGGCGATCGAGGCTGCCGTCCAGGCCAGATGCCGGAGTTACTGGCGGAGTTTTTGCTTGCGCGAGGGGCTCTTCCGCACGATAATCGATCCCGGTTTTCGGAGCGTAGCTCAGCTTGGCTAGAGCACTTGGTTTGGGACCAAGACGTCGCAGGTTCAAATCCTGTCGCTCCGACCAGTTTTCCGAAAAAGGGTGGCGCGAACCGAGGTCGTCTGGTATAAACAACTCCAGGGCACTGCTTTCCGTCATGAGCCGCTTTTTCAACTTGGAATTCGACGGTGCGTCCGAGGACCTGTCTTCGCAAAAGGCACCGGTCAAGGACGAGGGCTACTATCTTGGAGAAGCCCAGGGGGCGTTTGCCAATGGCGCGTTCGAGTCCGCTCTCCGGCTTTACTCCAAAGTGCTCGAATTCAATCCGCAAAATGCCACCGCTTGGGCCGGGCAGGTGCGGATGCTCA
>JAJYHY010000560.1 GCA_021784555.1 bacterium | reverse complement strand
GCCCTTCTTGAGCGCATAGACGTAACCAACGAAGAGAATCCCCAGGAAGGACAGCATCGAGCCAAGAATCAGCCCGGCGTGCGCTTTGAGCATGGAACGATAAACCACCGCCCAGGGATAGAGAAAGACCGCCTCCACATCGAACAGAATGAACAGCATCGCCACCAGGTAGAACTTGACTGACAGCCGGGCGCTGCCCTCTCCCACGGGCAGCATGCCACACTCGTAAGCGGTGTCCTTGGTGCGCCCGCGCTTGCCCTTCTTGCCGACAAGGACTGAGCCCACGAGCATTCCGGCGGAGAAGAGCACCGCCAGCACACCCAGCATCAAGACCGGCAAATACTGCGCCAGTTGTTCGGATGATGTCATAACCGCGAGAGACTAGCGCCAGCGCCCAACCGCACACAAGGACAAACCTCCACGCCTGCCCCGCTGCGGGTGCGGAACACACCGGGATGGCCCGCCACCATCGAATGGTCGCCCGGACAATGACAAATCGCCAGCGAGTGGTTGTAGTCGTATTTGAAGAGCAGGCCCTGGCGGATGTTGTCGAAGCTCGAATCGAAGCGGGCGCTGCCGTTGCCAATCCAGGAGTCGGGCGAACTGCGCCACACCCCGCCAACCAGCCTGGACTTGTTGGGCGGCACAAACCCGCTGTTGTCGTTGACATACATCAGCCAGCAGGTCTGAAGCTGCTTGAGATTGTTCACGCAGACCATCGACTGCGCCTTGGTCTTGGCCGCGCTAATCGCCGGCAGAAGCAGCGCTGCCGGAATCACAATGATTGCGATGACCACCAGCAGTTCGATGAGGGTAAAGCCGACGGCCGCGCTCCCTCTCCCGCCGCGCCGAACGGGGTGCGTTGAATGGCGGCGGAGGACGCGGCATCCAGGAGCCTCGCAGTGCGCGAACCCTCGGTTCTTCGCGTCCCAGTAGATCTTGATAAAGCTCGCGTGGCCATCCACGAAACTAACCATATCCCGGGAATTGCAGGCGGGGGCCTTTCGCACGGGCTGGGGCCACGAATAGGGAACCAGCGCGGGAAAATCGGCCACTAGCCCGGTTTTGGCCGGAGCTTGAACAGAACTCATTCGGCTTCCGGCAATTCCCGGGGAGGTGACGCGACCGGTGGCCGGGCTGTACATCGTGAATGAGTTTGCCGCGTTAAACGCATAGCTGTTAAAGCGGAAGGTCGATTGGAGTATGGCTTGAGAAATGTACGGAAACGCGCAAACCACCCAGCTGAACGTATCCGCAGGGCACGCAAACACCCAATCCTTGGGCGAGGGCGTCCCCTTCAGGCCAAGGAAAACCCTCTCCGACTCCCACCTGCCGTAGTCCCGCATCCGGTCGCTTAAAGCATAGGACCTCATCCGGTTGGCTCACGAGAACCCTGGCCTCCTTGCCCATGTCGTCCGGCACAGGGCGGCCACGAAGGACGTTTCGCCTCATCGGTTGCCCGGTTCGCCTGACACGATATGTTCCTTTTCCCACCCCGCGAAGTGGCCGTCGGCGAAGCTGCGGCATACTGCCTGCCCGCCAGCAAAGGCGTACGCCTTCACCCACTTGCCGTCCGTATTTCTCCAGGGTCGTCTCTGCCTGAGCAGCATGATTGCCCCTGGGTTGCCATGCGTGTGAAGCGCCGTGTTGCTTCGGCAAGCATGCGTGACGGGATTTTGGCGCGGGCGGTAGTCTTGGCGCCAGATTATGGCAGCCAAGACAGCAAGCAGATTGGACAGCCGCTTCGCGGCCGGGGTGGCCCGGGTGCAACCGGGCCTGGAGGCTTGGCGCCGGCGGTGTAAACACCGAGAACCCATCCCTGAGACTCTATGGCGACCGATGGCCGCCTTGGCGCGACGGTATGGGTTGAGTGCGGTGGCGCGGGCCTTGCGCGTCAATTGCACCGCCCTCCAGCGACAGACGCTCAATGGCCCGATTCCAAATCCCTCAAGGCCGGGAACCCATCGGCGGAGTTGGTCGAGCAGACCTCACTAAAAGGGGCTTTTAGGTTGGAGGAGAGGCGCGGGTGCAATTCCTTGAAAATGGGTGCAGGTTGGCCTCGGGGCGGTTAGGCTCGGAACGGACGCGGCGGTCATTACCTGGCCGCGGCCGCACATGACCTCGACTCTTGCCGGACAACTCATTCTTGGGACTGATAAACGCAATCCGCTCTTGAGTGTATATGAGCGCGAGAAAGGCCAGGGCCAAGAACTGCACGTTTACTACGGGCTGGAGTTGCTGGAGGTGGTGCCGCAGACTCTGTGGTGTGATCATCTGGGGATACCCCTCTTTGCACCGGTGCTCATCGCGGTGGCGCAGGTGGTCAAGCCCACGCAGGCGCTCTTCAAACATTCGCTCTTATCACCTGGAGTATTGGGATCGGCCCTGGCCCAAGGATGAGCGCCTGCGCCGAGTGATGGTGCAGGCGACCAATCCGGCGGGCCGTGTGATTCAGGTTTCCATTCTGACCGATGATCAAAAGCTCGCCGCGGCGGAGGTCATTCGGTTGATGTTCAACCGGTGGGTTCAGGACAATGATTTTAACTATCCGGACAAGCACTTTGGCATCAATCAGATCACCAGCTACGGAGTGAGCGGATACGCTGAATTGCGCCACCAGGTTGAAGACCGGGAGGTGCGCAGCGCTGAAGTCAAAGCGTTGCGGGGAGCAGGGTGAACAGGAGTGTGATTGTGTTGAGGGTTTTCATGAGGATTGGAGTGATGGATGCGGCCTTTCGCTGTTCCCCGTGGAATCTCTTCTTTCCCAAAGGCAATTCGTGTGCTAGTACCACCCTATGTTGCCCAGAGCCGAAGGGTCTATCCGGTTGTTTCGTCTTGCAGGGATTCAGGTCTATCTGCATTGGTCATGGTTTATCGTTGCGGTTATTGAGATCAGCAGCCGTAGCGGCTACTACTCCTCGCCTATTTGGAACGTGTTCGAGTACCTGGCGCTGTTCATAATCGTTTTGATGCATGAGTTTGGCCATGCCACCGCTTGCCGCCAGGTAGGTGGCAAAGCCGATGAAATCATCCTCTGGCCCTTTGGCGGCGTGGCGTTTGTCGCCCCTCCCCCTCGGCCCGGCCCCATCCTTTGGAGCATCGCCGCCGGCCCGCTGGTGAACGTCATTCTGGCCCCGATTTTGACGTTGGCCATGTTTTCGGCAAGCTGGCTGGGTTGGGGTGCCTTGATGCCGAACGCGGCCGCCTTGGTTCAGGCGATCTGGGTCATTAACCTGGGCTTGCTTGTGTTCAACATCCTCCCGATTTACCCGCTGGATGGCGGCCAGATCCTTCAATCGCTGCTTTGGTTCGGTCTCGGGCGTGGACGCAGCCTGACGGTGGCGGTCTGGACCGGATTTGTGGGCGTGGCCGGTCTCTTGGGCCTGGCTTGGTGGCAGCACTCCATCTGGATCGCCGCCATCGCGATATTCATTTTCCTCAACTGCCGCCAGGGGTTGTTCCACGCGAAGGCCCTCTCGCGCCTGGCCAGACTGCCCCGGCGCCAGGGATTCGCCTGCCCGGACTGCAAGCAACCCCCAATCCGCGGCGCGGTCTGGCGTTGCGGCCAATGCTCCAGGCCCTTCGACCCGTTCGAGACGAAAGGAAATTGCCCCTATTG
>JAJYHY010000158.1 GCA_021784555.1 bacterium | reverse complement strand
TTAACTGCTCATCGAAGCGCTCCCGCTCCGAGTCCTCGATAAGGCGCAGGGTGACCGATTCTTGGAGTTGGGTCTCGCTGGGAGCCCCGCCAATGGCGCAATCCTAGAGATGAACTGACATGGAGCCTGTTAAGCACGGGAGCGGCAGGATGTCCCGCACAAACTGTCAACCATTGCGGCACAACAAGTTCCAGGGAACCCTGTCACCCGTCGTGAGAACCGACCCCGTAAGGTGAAATTGCCTGTTGACGTCTTGGCGGCTTTTGAATAGTCTTTGAGAAATGATACAAAGCATTCGGCAAGTTGCACTGTTGCTGGTCGTCGTAGAGGGCGCGGCCGGTGGCGCTTGTCGATGCTAGAGCAAGTTTTTGACAAGAACCCACGGCTGGAAAACGGTCGTGGGTTTTTTTATGCCTGCGGCCTTCAGCCACAACGAGAGCACTTATTGGTAATTGAAGTATGAGTAAAGCGATTGAAATAGCTGAAACTGAAAAGCCCGCTGGCAAACGCGTGGAACTCGGCCCCACCATGTCCGGCAGCCAAATCCTCGTTGTCTGCCTTGAGCGGGAAGGAGTCGATACCATCTTCGCTTATCCCGGTGGGGCGAGCATGGAGATTCATCAAGCGCTGACGCGTTCCCGGATTCGCACCGTGCTGCCGCGCCACGAGCAGGGCGGGGCCTTTGCGGCCGATGGCTATGCCCGGGCGTGCGGGAAGGTGGGGGTTTGCATGGCCACGAGCGGGCCGGGGGCGACGAACCTGGTGACTGGCATCGCGGACGCGTACATGGATTCGGTGCCGTTGGTGGCTATTACGGGGCAGGTCTCGCAATCGATGATCGGCAAGGGGGCCTTTCAGGAGACCGACATCTATGGCATGACCCTGCCGGTGGTCAAACACAGCTACCTGGTGACGGACATCAACGAGATACCGCGCATTGTCCAGGAGGCCTTTCACATCGCCCGGACCGGCCGGCCCGGCCCGGTGCTCATCGACATTCCCAAGAACGTGCAGCAGGCGCGGACGCAGCCAGTCTTCCCTAAAGAAGTCCGCATGCGCGGATACAAACCGGAGCAGCACGCCAGCGACCTCGAACTGAATGAAATCATTGGACTGATCGAGAAATCCGAGCGCCCGGTGCTCTACATTGGCGGCGGCATCATTACCGGCGAAGCCAGCCGGGAATTGCGGCAGTTTGTCGAGGGGACACAGATTCCGGTTGCCAGCACCCTCATGGGCTGTGGCGCCTTTCCCGATACGCATGCGCTCTCATTGCGCTGGTTGGGCATGCATGGCGCGGCCTTTGCGAACTGGGCGGTCAATGGCGAATACGAACCGCGGAAGAGCCCCGCCGAACCAATGCGGCAGATGGCGCCGGGCGCCGACCTGCTGCTGGCCTTTGGCGTGCGGTTTGATGACCGGGTCACCGGCAAGGTGGACAAGTTCTGCGAGCACGGCACGATCGTGCATGTGGATATCGACCCATCCGAAATCAACAAGAATAAGCCGGCAAATCTTCCCGTCGTGAGCGACATCAAGTACGCCTTGGGGCGGCTGTGCGAGATGATTCGAAAGCGTCCGATCCAGAACAAGTTCAGCGCCTGGCATGAGCAGGTGGCCCGGTGGAAGGCGAAGGCCCCCTTCGGGTATGTCGTGACGGATGAGGTAATGAAGTCCCAGCACATGCGCGATCATCTCAAAGGCCAGGAGAACGAGGTGGTCCTGCCCCAGATGGCGATTGAGACGCTTTATGAGATGACCGATGGGGAGGCAATCATCACCACGGGGGTCGGCCAGCACCAAATGTGGACGGGCCAGTTTTATAAGTTCAAGCACCCGCGCCAACTCTTGACCAGCGCCGGCCTGGGCGCCATGGGCTACGGCTATCCCGCCGCCCTGGGCGCCAAAGTCGCCTGCCCGGACAAGCAGGTGATTGATATTGATGGCGACGGCTCCTTCCTGATGAACATCCAGGAACTGGCGACCGCACACATCGAGAAGATAGCGGCCAAGGCCATCATTTTGAACAATCAGCACCTGGGGATGGTGATGCAATGGGAAGACCGGTTCTATGCCGGGAACCGGGGCCACACTTACTTGGGTGACCCGGATAACCGGAAGGAAATCTATCCGGATTATGTGGCGGTGTGCCGCAGCTTCAACGTCCAGTGTGAACGGGTGATGTATAAACGGGATTTGCGCGCCGCCATGCAGCGCATGCTTGAGGCCCAGGAACCATACGTCTTGGACATCGTGGTGCCTTACACCGAGCACGTCTTGCCGTTCATTCCCGCCAATCGCACGGTCGCGGACATGATCTGGCAGGCATGATGGAGGGCACGCCGAAGATTATCGCGCATTGAATCCTTGAACCGAGACACGGGGCGATTCAACATCCAACATTGAATATCCAACATCCAACATCGAACATTGAACATCCATTGCCCGCCGGTCGGGGCATTGATTGGATGTTGGTTGTTGGTTGTTGGCTGGTAACCGCGCAGGTCATGCCGCCTGAGTCAAGCGATAGGAGCGCGCACGCCCTTGTGCGCGTCTGGAGAAAGCCGCAGTCGCAGACGAGGGCGTGCGCGCTCCTATCGCCACCTGGGCAGTTGCGTTGGTTGTTGGATGTTCTCCGCGGTTCATGGCGGGGACTCGGCCGTATGCTTCGATTTCTGTGCTTATGTCTGGTGCTGGCGGCCTTGCCGGCCTCCGGCGCCCAGATCCTCTTTGATTTTGGTTCAACCCACGCGGGCCAGACGCCGCCGGGCTTCCGCAGCGCGGTGACGGGTCAAGGCAAGCCGGGGCGCTGGAGTGTCCTGCTGGACAAGGTGCCCTCGGCCTTCGTTCCGCAGACGCCCGAGGCGGCCCAGGTTGCCCGGCAGCCGGTGCTGGCCCAACTGTCCCAAGACCCGACCGATGAGCATTTCCCGCTGCTGATCTACGAGAAGCAGAGCTTTGGCGATTTTACGCTGACGACAAAGTTCAAGACCGTCAGCGGTGTTAAAGAGCGCATGGCCGGCATTGCCTTCCGGCTCCAGAATGCGACCAATTACTACGTCGTCCGGGCCAGTTCGCTGGGCAGCACGTTTCGTTTCTACAAGGTCGTCAACGGCCAGCGCGGAACCATCATCGGGCCGGAACTGCCGATCTCCAGCGGGGTCTGGCACGAGCTGGGCGTCACTTGCAGTGGCAGCCAGATCCGCTGTTTTCTCGACGGCAAGCAGGTCATCCCGACCATTACGGACACCTCCTTCAGCAGCGGCAAAATCGCCTTCTGGACAAAGTCCGATTCGGTCAGCTACTTCACCGGGACAAGAATCGTCTATACGCCGGAAGTCAGTCCGGCCCAGGTGGTGGTGGGGGAGATGGTAAAGGAATACCGCCATTTGGTCGGACTCCGCATCTACATCGCCGGAAACAAACCAGGGACAACCCGCTTGGCGGCCAGCCAGGACAAGTCGGAGTTGGGACGGCCCGGCGGGAAAGTCGAGTTGGACGTGCTCCGGCGAGGGGTCATCTACTTCGGGCGGGGAAAGCGGATTGTGGTGGTCACGATGCCTTTGCGGGACCGGAATGGAGACGTGATCGGCGCGGTGCGCCTGAGCATGAAGACCTTCCTGGGCCAAACGGTGAAGAACGCCGTCGAGCGCGCCGCGCCGTTGGTTAGGGAGTTGGAGAGCCGAATACAGTCGCTGGATGACCTGACCGATTAGACCCCCGTTCAGATCACCTTTAGCGGGGAGAGTTACCGTTCCATGTTCTTGCCCCCATCTTTTTGCCTTTGGTTCGGGCTCTGCCGGGTCAGGATTTTGAGTTTGTCCAACAGGGATGCGGGTGTAATGGCGGGATGCGCCCGTCATTGGGGACTTGACGTTCGCGGAATGAGGTAAACTCGTTTCGCTTCGTCCTTCTTAAACCACACCCAAGATGGCGTCGATTTCGCCGGCCTTCAAGCCACGAGAGCGGATGATCCTTAACCTGCATTTGGATGAGCACCGGACCCGCGAAATCGCCGAGCGGATGGGCGTGGATCACGCCCTTGCTGTCCGGAGCCTTCAGCAAATCGCCCGGACCGCCAGGGGGCTGGGCCTGGGCGCGTAAGGAACCGCTCGCATTTTTTGAAAATTCTTGTCACCAAAACGGGGAGGTTTTCAGTTGTATATGTGGAAGGGAAAGAGACACATGGTTTTCGACCCGAAATCTGGTGGTCGGCAAGTCTGCAGAGCACTCCGGCTGGGGGGAATATCCCCGCAGCGGCGCGCTTGGCGCGCGGGCAGCGTCGCACGCCGTCATCGGCCCATCGGGGCATGTGGCTGCAGCCGTCCTGCTCGCTGCCATGCTTGGCAGCGGGCCCCCCAGCCTCGAGAAGCTCCTCATCGGGTCCTGGAAAGGAAGCGCGCATGGAGTGCAGTTGGCGATGACCTTCGGGGCTGATCACACCTGCGCGACCTCCCTTGGCGCCGAGCGCAGAAGCGCCCCCTGGCCCCGTCGGCGATTAAGTATCCGACTCGACCTACGCAGCGCCGGGTTGAGGCGCGGCACCAGGCCGACATCGGGAAAGTCCGGGAAAAAGTCAATGGTAAAGAGAGGGCTTTTCTCCGGTCTGACCCAATCGACGCTTCACTGGAGGGGCCGCGATTTGTTGCGCCAATTGCTCGACGCGGTGCTGCAACGCCTGGTTCTCCTCCCGCAATTTGTTCCACCGCTGCCGCTCGATCACAAGGGTGGTCACGCTCAGTTCTGTTCCCGGAACGTAGTCAGCCTGTGATATCTCAGGCCCAGCAGGGCCAGAGCGCTGGCGAGGGCCATGGTGCTGATGGCGAACCTAAAGATTGGGCGCACCATAAGCTCCTTAACGGTTCGATTCATTTGAGCCGATTAAGCGCGGCTGCTCCCAGGAATCGGGGCATCGTCCGTTATCCTGATTGGCCGCAAGGATAAACATAAGCGCCCACTGTTTCAGATGCTGCTGCCGGCTCTCGGTTTCCTCCTGGAACTCCTTCACGCGCGGATCTTCGGATTCCACGGGCGCAGACACATTCACCACCTTGGAAGCGGACCGCAGTTTGGCGTTCTCGGCCCGCACCTTGGGATTCTCTTCCTGGAGACGTCGCCCCAGGCCGACCACACCCCGCAGCTTGACCAATTCCAGGTATTGCTCTTCCGGGAGCGCGGAACGGGAGCTGGCCTTGGCCAGCAGATTCGATAGGCGCTCATGCTCACGGATAGTCGGCGTGAACCCGTCGAGCCGTGCTTGGAGAATCTGGTTCTGCTGACGTAGCCTGGTCAACGCATGTTGTTCCAGCACCAGACCGGTGGTGAGCAGGGCCGCAAAGGCCAGTTTGAGCTTTGTCATGGTCGGAGGTCTCAAAAAGAATCGTAGGAAACGTGAGACTGCGGTCTCTGCGCCGCTAGGGCGCCAAGCGCACCCGGTAGAAACGCTGGGCGAAATTGGTCGAAACGGGATCGTTGAAGTGGAAATTGCCCGTGGGTACTGAATTGGTCAGCAGCGGCGACCAGGAGGTCAGGTCCGTCGAAGCTTCAATCACCACCGTTTGCCCCGCCATTCCACTGAGGTTGAATCCGAATCCGTTGGTGATAAAGCTGCCACTACCGTCCGCAGTCAGGACTGTGGGCGGCAGATCGATTCTGAACACCGTGCCATTATTCAAATTGCCGCCGTAGGCGGTCGTCCCATACAGCGTGCCGCCGGACAACACTAACCCAGCATAGGGCCACTTTCCGTCACTATCGGTGAAGTCCTTGAGCACGGCAAAGCCCGTGCCATCCGTGTTCACCATGAACACCGTTCCATAACCACAACTGCCGCCAAACCACGTCGTCCCGTAGAGCGTGCCGCCGGACAACGCTAGACCAGCATAGGGCTCCGACCCATCGCTACCGGTGAAACTCTGGAGCACGGCAAAGCCAGTGCCATCGGTGTTCACCTTGAACACCGTTCCCTTGCCCGAACTGCCGCCATAAGACGTCGTTCCGTAAAGCGTGCCGCCGGACAAAACTAGACCAGCATAGGGCTCCGACCCATCGCTACCGGTGAAACTCTTGAGCACGGCAGAGCCAGTGCCATCGGTCTTCACCTTGAACACCGTTCCCTTGCCCGAACTGCCGCCTATATACGTCGTCCCGTAAAGTGTGCCGCCGGACAAAGCCAGGCCAGCGTAAGGAGACTGCCCATCGCTACCGGTGAAAGTCTTGAGCACGGCAAAGCCCGTGCCATCCGTGTTCACCTCGAACACCGTCCCCTTACCCGAACTGCCGCCAGAATACGTCGTCCCGTAAAGCGTGCCGCCAGACAAAACCAGGCCAGCGTAAGGAGACTGCCCATCGGTACCGGTGAAATCCTTAAGCACGATATAGCCGGTCCCATCCGTGTTCACCTTGAACACCGTCCCCTTACCCGAACTGCCGCCAGAATACGTCGTCCCGTAAAGCGTGCCGCCGGACAAGACCAGACCAGCCTGGGGCGCCGACCCATCGCTGCCGGTGAAACTCTTGAGCACGGCAAAACCCGTGCCATCCGTATTCATTTTGAACACCGTTCCATCACCCGAACTGCCGCCAGAATACGTCGTCCCGTAAAGCGCGCCGCCAGCCGAAACCAAGCCAGCGTAGGGAGACTGTCCATCGGGACCGGTGAAGTTCTTGAGCACGGCAAAGCCAGTGCCATCCGTGTTGACCCTGAACACCGTTCCCTTGCCCGAACTGCCACCCATATACGTCGTCCCGTAGAGCGTGCCGCCGGACAAAACCAAGCAACTAGCGGAGGGAGCATAGGGATACTGTCCATCGGTGCCCGTGAAACGCTTGAGCACGGCGTAGCCCGTGCCATCCGTGTTCATCGTGAACACCGTTCCCTTACACCCTGGACTTGTCGAACTGCCGCCGCTACCCGAACTGCCAAAGGTCGTCCCGTAAAGCGTGCCACCAGACATGACTAGACCACCACCTTTGGGCCCATCGTTGTTGGTGAAACGCTTGAGCACGGTATAGCCCGTGCCATCCGTGTTCATTTTGTACACCACCCCGTTGCCGTTGCTGGAGTCACAATTGATTGACCAGGTCGTCCCATAGAGTATGCCGCCAGACAAGACGAGAGCGGCATGCCCCGCCCCCTCGCTGTCAGTGAAGTTCTTGAGCACGGCATAGCCCGTGCCATCGGTGACCACCCTGAACACCGTCCCCTTACCCGAACTGCCGCCAGATTCCGTCGTCCCGTAAAGCGTGCCGCCGGACAAGACCAAGCCAGTCCAAGGATTCCTCCCCTCGACCGAGTTGGTGAAGTATTTCAGCACCGCGAACCCCGTCCCATCGGGCTGGATCCTGAACACCGTTCCATAACCGTCACCCTGAGCTGTAGTTCCGTACAGAGTGCCATCCGGTCCCTGCACCAGCGGCGCTTCTGGATTCAAACCCGTCACCAGGGTCAGGATACCAAAGTCCCTGATGATAGAGCTGGGCGGCCTCGGGGGTATGGGATTGGAAGCATTGGAATGGGGGTCGCCTGGATTGCTGACCGGCGCGGCGGGCGTAGGTGTGCCGGTCCCGTTGGGATCGCCGAGTTCCTGGCCATTGGTTAAGCCGTCGCCGTCGGAGTCCAGGCCGGCCAGCGTAGCGTTCCAGACTCGATTGTTGATGTTGAAGTCTCGGCCGAAGGGGTTGAAGACCACCGGACTGGTGCTGACATGGCAGGTCGAGCAGCCAAATATGTTGCCATTGGGAATCCGCGAGACGAAGTCGGGCATCCCAAAGGCGTTGTGCGCGGTCAGCGCCAGCGCTGCGGCAGCGATGACAAACCATGAGCCGGTCCAGCGTTTGTTGAAGCAGTTCAGCCTTGGATGTTGGTGTAATCTTGCTTTCATAGATGTTGGCTGGGTTGATTGTCTGCGGGTCTTCCTGCTGCGCGGGTGAAGCAGAGCAGTGAGAACTGCGATTCCAGTGATGCGTTTACTCTGATTGTTCATGTTATTTGATTCTCTGGTTTCTGGTTATTAGGCAGGACGCAGCCCGTGCGGCGCGTTGGGCGCCAACGGCGTGTGACAGACTCGGCCTGTGCGTTCAGTGCTCACGACAGCGTTCTATCCTTCTGTTAAGAAATCCGTGGCGAAGGTTACATCGAGTGATTAGCGCGCCAGCACGTGGAAGAAGTGGCACATCTCTCCCACTCTCTACGCCGCTATGGCGTCAGGCGCGCCCGGTAGAAACGCTGGGTGAAATTGGTCGAGTCAGGATCGTTGAAGTGGAAACACCCCGTTGGTGGTGAATTGGTCAGAAGTGGTGTCCAGGCGGCCAGGTTCGTCGAAGCTTCAATCACCACCGTTTGCCCCGCCATCCCACTGAGATCGCACCCGAATCCGTTGGTGATAAAGCTGCCACTGCCGTCCGCGGTCAGGACTGTAGGCGGCAGATCAATTCTGAACACCGTGCCGTTATCCGAACTGCCGCCGCCAAGCGTCGTCCCGTAAAGCGTGCCGCCAGACAAGACCAGACCAGCATTGGGCCCCCGCCCATCGCTACCGGTGAAGATCTTGAGCATGGCGTAGCCCGTGCCGTCCGTGTTCACTCTGTACACCGTGCCGTCATCTGGAGTGCCGCCGCAACTGTTCATCCAAGTCACCCCATAGAGCGTGCCGCCAGACAAGACTGGACCAGACTTGGGCTCCCAATGGCTACCGGTGAAACTCATGAGCACGGTAAACGTTTGCGCCTGCGCCATCGCCGCCATGCCCAGTGTCATTTGCACTGTCAAGCCCCCCACCACCGCCAGACCGAACAGGGTTCGGAGGGGAGAGGCAATTGGGCTTGGCTTGGTTGATTGTCTGCGAGTTTTCACGCTGCGCGGGTGAAGCCTGGCAGTGAGATCTGCGATTCCAGTGATGAGTTTGGTTTGTTTTTTCATGGTATTATTCGGTTCTTTGGCTATTAGCGGTCAGAGCCAGCGCGTTCACGATCTCGTTTGCGGTTTCGTCCCTGGCCTTCCTAAGCCAGGCCGGACACAGCCCTTGCGGTGCGTTGGCCGCCAATGGCCGGGCGGAGCGGGCATGTGCGTCCAGTGCTTACGACTGCGTTTCATCCTTCTTTTAAGAAATCCACGGCGAAGGTTACACAGAATGGTTATGCGCACCATCACCCGGAAGAGGTGGCGCACCTCCGACCATCCGCTGCCGCTATGGTGTCACGCGCGCCCGGTAAAAACGCTGGGTGAAATTGGTCGAATCAGGATCGTTGAAGTGGCAAGAGCCGGTGGGTAGTGAATGGGTCAGAAGTGGCGACCAGGAGGTCAGGTTCGTCGAAGCTTCAATCACCACCATTTGCCCCGCCGTTCCACTGAGATTCAACCCGAATCCGTTGGTGATAAAGCTGCCACCGGCGTCCGCAGTCAGGACCATAGGCGGCAGCTCGATTCTGAACACCGTGCCGTTAGCCAAATTTCCGCCTAAGGTGGTCGTCCCATAGAGCGTGTCGCCAGATAAAACTAGAGCCTGGGGCCCCGCCCCATCGGAATCGTTGAATCTCTTGAGCTCGGTATAGCCCGTGCCATCCGTGTTCACCTGGAACACCGTCCCGTCATCCTGGGCCTGGCAGAAGGTCTCCCAGGTCGTCCCGTAGAGCGTGCTGCCCGACAAGACCAGATCAGCCTGGGGATTCCATCCATCGCGGGAGCCGAACTTCTTGAGCACGGTATAGCCCGTGCCATCCGTGTTCACCTTGAACACCGTCCCCCAATCCGAAATGCCTCCCATATACGTCGTCCCGTAAAGCGTGGCGCCGGATAAGGCCAAGCCAGCCCGAGGATGCGCCCCATCGCTACCGGCGAAGTTCTTGAGCACGGTATAGCCCGTGCCATCCGTGTTCACCTTGAACACCGTCCCATTGCCTGAACTGCCGCCAGAATCCGTCGTCCCATAAAGCGTGTAGCCAGCCATGGCGAGACCAGCCTGGGGCCCCGCCCCATCGCTACCGGTGAAACTCTTGACTACGGTGTAGCCCGTGCCATCCGCATTCACCTTGAACACCGTTCCTTTATCCGAGCTGCCACCGGAATACGTCGTCCCGTACAGCGTGCCGCCGGACAAGACCAAGCCGGCGAAGGGATTCGCCCCATCGCTACCGGTGAAGTTCTTGAGCACGGTATAGCCCGTGCCATCCGTGTTCACCTTGAACACCGTGCCCTTACCTGAACTGCCGCCCAGATACGTCGTCCCATAAAGCGTGCCGCCAGATAGACTCAGACCCGCATAGGGCCACGCCCCATCGCTACCGGTGAAACTCTTGAGCACAGTATAGCCCGAGCCATCCGTGTTCACCTGAAACACCGTCCCCTTACCCGCACTGCCGCCAGAATACGTCGTCCCATAAAGCGTGCCGCCGGATAAGACCAAGCCGGCGAAGGGGTTCGCCCCATCGCTACCGGTGAAACCCTTGAGGACGGTATAGCCCGTCCCATCCGTGTTCACCTGGAACACCGTTCCGTAACCCGCACTGCCACCAGAATACGTCGTCCCGTAAAGCGCGCCGCCGGACAAAACCAAGCCAGCGTAGGGATACGCTCCATCGCCACCGGTGAAACTCTTGAGCACCGTGTAGCCGGATCCGTTCGTGTTCACCTTGAACACCACTCCATTACCCGAACTGCCGCCGCCGGCCGTCCCGTAGAGCGTGCCGCCGGACAAGACGAGACCGGAGGGCTCCGACCCATCGCTGCCGGTGAAGTTCTTGAGCACCGTATAGCCCGTTCCGTCCGTGTTCACCTTGAACACCGTCCCCTTACCCGAACTGCCGCCCCAGGCGGTCGTTCCATAGAGCGTGGCGCCGGACAAGACCACGCCAGCGCCGGGCTGCTCTCCCTCGCTGCCGACGAAACTCTTGAGCACGGTGTAGCCCGTGCCATCCGTGTTCAGCTTGGACACCGTTCCATAACCCGGCGTGTTGCCCGCCATGGCCGTCCCAAACGTTGTCCCGTAAAGTGTGCCACCGGACAAGACCAACCCAGCACGGGGCTCCGCCCACTTGGCTGAGTTGGTGAAGCATTTCAGTGCCGCGAACCGCGTGCCGTCCGGCTGGATCTTGAACACCGTTCCATGACCCTCACCCCCAGACGCGGTTCCATACAGCGTGCCATCCGGTCCCTGGACCAACGGCGCTCGTGGATTCAACCCGGTCACCCTGCTTGGGACGCCAAAGCTTTTGATGACCGTGTGCATTTGCGCCTGCGCCATCTGCGCCCGAAACAAGGCCAGCGCTGCGGCAGCGATCACACAAAATGAACCGGTCCAGCGTCCCGTGAAGCCTCCAAGCACGGCCAGACCGGACAGGGTTCGGAGGGCAGAGGTGATAGGGCTTGGCTGGGTTGACGGTCTGCGGGTCTTCGTGCTGCGCCGGTGCAGCATAGCGGTGAGAACCGCCATTCCAGTGATGAATTTGGTTTGATCTTTCATGTCACTTGATTCTCTGGTTATTAGGCAGGCATGGGTGTTCAGTGCTCACGAGTGCCTTCTATCCTTCTGTTAAGAAATCCGCGGCGAAGGTTACACCGAATGATCACCGCGTCAGCACTTGGAAGAGGTGGCGCATCTCCTGCTACGCCTCACCGGGAGCAGCCACAGTGTTGTCTCGACTCGGAAAAGGGGTCCCGGAAAGGATAACTTTGATGTCTGGGCTGGATGATTGTTGCCCCGGCGGATGGCGCCGGGGTCGGTTCGCTAGCCAAATCGGATCACAATCACCCAGCCCCTGCCGTCCAGTCGAAGGGCGGCTGGCACCCTCGGAGCGCTGGCGGGACTGTTGCTATCCAACTGTCGCCGCCACAGGACTGCCTTCTATTCTTCTTTTAAGAAATCCGCGACGAAGGTTACACCGAGTGATTACGCCGGCTCCGGTTCCGCTGTATCGCGCGCTGAAGAGCTTCAGCCCGTCCAGCGCCCAGGAACCTGCGGGCGGCTTGACCCGTAGTGAATATGATATACGCTTAGGGCGATGACGTTCGACCCGGCGCAATGCACCGGCTTCGAGTGGGACGCCGGCAATCTGGCCAAGAGCGCCACCAAGCACGCGTCTCCGCGGAAGAAGCCGAGCAAGTGTTCGCTCACCAGCCGTTGCTGGTGCAGGCGGACGTGAAACACTGGCAGACCGAGCCGCGCCTATGCGCCTGGGGTCGGACCGCCGCAGGCCGCCGGTTGTCGCTGGTGTTCACGCTGCGGGGCAACAAGATCCGCGTCATCAGCGTGCGGCCGATGAGCCGCAAAGAACGAACCTTGTATGCGCGACAAAGCTAAAGCGGGACTCTACGTGCCGGACACGAAACCGCAAGACGATGCCGAATTCGACATCACGAAGGCCCAGCCCGTGGTGTTTCCGAACCTGAAGCCGGCGACGACGACCATCTCGCTGCGGCTGCCGGTGCCGATGCTCCACGAGCTGAAGGCCGTGGCCAACCGGATGGACGTGCCGTATCAAAGCCTGCTCAAGACCTTCCTGGCCGAGCGGCTCAAGGCCGAGCGCAAGGCGGCGTCGAGCCGACGCTGGAAGGCTGGGAGCCGTACACCTTGCCCCACCCCCCGATTACTTCGCCGGGATCAAGTGCGGGCGTAGCATCCAGTCGGCCCGAGTTTTCAGATCGCTCACCCGCTCGTAGGGCATCGCCAGGCGTGAGTGGGAGCGTTTGACGGTCTGGTCCAGGCCCACATAGACGCCCCGCTCGAACGTGGCATGAAAGTCAACTCCCAGGTAGAAGGTTTTCGGAACCGCGACCGGCGGGAAGGAAACGGTCTGCCATTTTTCGTCGCCCATCGCGAAGGCCGAGTAGGGTACTTTGACCTCGTGCAGGAGGTTGAAACTCTCATCGCAGATGTAAATGGAGAGGTCTTCTTTGGGCGGCTCGTCGGTTCCGTATCGTGCGCTGAACAGCTTCAGCGCGTCCAACTCCCAGGAACCTTCGGGCGGCCGAAACACGACCGTTTGCGCCGATCCCGAGATGCTCAGCTTGCCGGACATGACGCCGGTGTCGTAGCAGAGCCAAAGCCCGGTGGCGTCCTGTTCGACCTTCTGGTCGGCAAAGAAATCGTCGCCCGGAGATCGCTCTTTGGTCTGCCATTGCACCTGGGGCGCGAGCACGCTCGGCGGCGCCCAATCGGCCGCGGCGGGATTGCCCGTGGCCGCGCGGAGCTTCTCCAGCATCAGAGGCATGAGCGCCTTGCCGGTGGGCCGGTCGGCCAAGGCCGCGGTCATCGCCGCAGCCAGCTTGTCCCGTCCATATTCGGTCTCGATCCGGTAAAAAACCAAACACGCGCGCAAACTCGGCTCCAATTGGTCCCACGGTTTGGCGCGCGCCGCGTCCCGCTTAAGCCGGCCGATGCCTTCCACTGTGGCCACATCGTAATACTCCGGCCAGATAGACTGGCCCAGCCTCGAGGCGACCTCGGTGACCACCACGCTGCCGGCGTAGTGGGCCCACCCCTCCCCGATGCCCGGCGGCAGGCCCATGAGGCTCGCCAGGTTCCGGTACAGGGCGATGTGGCCCAACTCATGGCACATCCCGTAAATGTTGAACACGCCCGTGCGCGAGGCCGGCGCCAGCAGATCCTTGGATTTCAGGCGCAGAAAAATATGCGATGTCCCGTCGGTCCACAATCGCGTTCCCGCGGGGTCGATCTGGGCCTCGAGGCTCACTTTTTGCGGCATGTTGAAGCCGTGCGCCTCATAGACCTTGAGCGCCTCTTGCAGAATTCGCCCCAGGGCCGCCGCATACGCCTCATCAAACCCTGCATAGCTCACCATCACCCGCGGCAGTTCGACGGTCTTAAAGCCGGCCAGCTCGAGCCCTGGCGGCTTGGGTTGGTCCGATGGGGGCGCAGTCTGCTGGTTCGTCCCGCCGGGCTGGCTCAGCCGATAGCGGTAAATGACTTCGAGGCTGTCGCCGGGCGGAATAAGCCGGTCGATAAACAGCTCCACGCGGCCGTTGTGGAAACGCTCCTGGAGGTCGCGGGGCTGTTTGTCCACCAGGCGAGCTCCGGGCGGCAAACGGTGAAGTTCGATGCGGCGAGTGTGGCGCCGGGCCACGGGCCAATGGCGCATGGCATACTCGAACAGGCCCGGCGCGCCGGCCGGTTTGACCCGGCCGGTCTCAACGCCCTCGGTGGTCAGGATTAACTTCTGGCCGGGTGCCACCGGCTCGTTGAGCGTCACCGCGTAAAGGAACACGCCCTTGGGGTGGCTCGTCTGGAAAACCACCGGGCGCCGGCGCGCATCGAGGATGTTCGTCACCTTGATAAAATCTGAGTTGCCGAATTCGTATGTGAGCCACGGCTCCGTGGAGTCATTGAGGCTGACGGAAGTCGAGCGTAACCGGGCCGTACCATCGGGCAATAGCTCGGTGGTCGAGCTTTGGATGTAGGGGTCCGGCGCCCGGGCCGCGACCTCGGCTGGGTCGGGGAACGGCGCCTGGGCAGGTAAGAGCGTTGGAGCGTTGAGCGTGAGAGCGTGCCGGGAACCGGCGGCGCCAGAAGTCCCTTTCAGCCACCTCATCATCCAGGCCGCCATTGTGCCCACGGCCAGAAGCAACAACAACACCGCCACCCGAGCTTTCCAGACTTCCTCGGAGCGTGGCGGGGAAACCGCCAAGGTCCCTCCAGCCGCGGCCTTCGGCGGCTCTCCGGGTCGCGACACGATCCTTTCGACGTCGCACTTGACGTCGCTGGCATGCTGATAGCGGTGGTCGGGTTCTTTTTCCAGCGCGTGCAGGACCACCTCGTCCAGCCGCACATCGACGGCTACTTTCGTCGACGGCGGCGCGAAACGGCCCAGCGGCAGTTCGCCGGTCAGAATTTCATAGAAAACTACCCCCAGCGAATAGATGTCCGCGCGGTGATCCACCGCCTGCGGATGCTCGATCTGTTCCGGCGCCATGTAGTGCGGCGTGCCCATCACCTCTGTAGCCCCGGTCAGGCGCAGGGCCTTGGCTTCGAGTCCCAGGATCTTGGCCAGGCCGAAATCGGTGATTTTGACGCGGCCCTTTTTATCGAGCATCACGTTCTCGGGCTTGACATCGCGATGCACCACTCCCTCCTCGTGAGCGTATTGGAGCGCGTCGCAAATCTGCGGGATGATCTTCAGGGCATCGCGAGGGGCGATTCGGCCCGCCTGCTCGACCTGCCGCAGGTTGAGTCCATCGACAAACTCCATAATGAAATAGTGGAGACCGCAGACCACGCCGAATTCGTAAACCCCGACAATGTTGGGATGATTGAGGCGGGCCAGCGCTCGGGCTTCGCGCGTGAATCGGTCGGCAAACTCCGCATCCGCGCTGGTCTGCGGAGGAAGGATTTTGAGGGCTACCCATCGGTCCAAGGCCGGCTGGCGCGCCCGATACACGGCGCCCATCCCGCCCTGTCCCAGCAACTCTTGAATCTCCAGTTGCGGAAAAAGCTTCGCCACCTCCGGCACTTCCGGCGCCACAAAACGGGGCAGGCGGCTCGGGGCGCCGGCGGCGGGGGCCGCGCCGGTGTCGAAGCCGGCCTTCATCAGACAGGCCGGACACAGCCCTTGCGGCGCGTTGGCCGCCAACGGCTTCTGACAGACTCGGCATGTGCGTTCCGTGCTCACGACTGCGTTCTATCTTTCTTTTAAGAAATCCGCGGCGAAGGTTACACCGCGTGATTACCCCGCCAGCACCTGGAAGAGGTGGCGCATCTCGGCCTCCACTTCGCCGGGAGCCGCCACGGTGTGGGCGATCTCGGCGCGGAGCAGTTCCCGATACCGCTGCCGCAGCCGATGCACCGCGACCTTGATGGTTCCTTCCTTCATCCCCAGCGTGCTCGCCAACTGCGTGTAGGGCTGTGCCGAACCCTCTCCCACCAGGCATGGCTTGAGCGCATTGAACAAGGCCGCCTGCCCACGGCGTTGGAAGTCCGTTTCGAGTTGCCGGACGACTTCATCCAGCAGCGTTAAGGCCCACCGGTATTCGAAAGCCTGCTCGGGGGTGTGCCTATCGGCAGGCTCGACGCCATAACGCGTCTCGGCCGTGTTGAGCTGAAGCGGCACGCTCGGCTGGCCGCCGCCGCGTTTGAGCGCGCGGGCTTTGTCCCATTCGTTGGCCAGGAATCGCTCCATCGCCGTGAGCAGAAAGGTGCGAAAGCGGCCCCTGGATTGATCGGCGTCCGCCAGCCAGTGCCGCCGCAGCAGCCGGGTGAAGAATTCCTGGGTGAGGTCCTGCGCATCCTCGACCGAGTAGCCACGACGCCGCACGTAAGCATAGAGCGGATACCAATAGGTTTCGCACAAACGCGCCAGCGCCGCCTCCGTCAGCCGGTCATCCTTGTGCGAAGCAGCGGCCAAGACCACCGACCAATGGGTGGAAACAAAGGCCGCACGGCCTGAAACCGCGGCGCCCCCGGATGTGCTGCTGACACTCATCCGGGGAGTTCTACCACCCCGGCAGCGCAGCCGCCAGCCCATTTCGGCCGCGTCGATCCTGCCGCACGACCTGCCTCTTCAGTGCCACCGCCGGCCACGCCGCCCGGAACCCCGCGTTGGCACGGCAGCAACGCCATCTCCATGAATTTCTCAATGAACTGGCTCACGGTGAAATGTTCGAGCCGGTGACCCCGGGCGCGGTAACGCACGCGCGGGCCAAACTTAAGGAGAGCGCTTTTATCGAGTTGAACCGGGACTACAGCCTGGGGACGTGGAGATGAACGACCGGGGATTTACCGGCTATGTTTATCTGGCCCTGATTTTGCAGGGTGGGGCTGATTTCATTGGGCGCTGCTCGACGGGTTCGTTTTTGGCGGCTCAGGAACCGTTCGGTCTGAACCGAGGCGGTGCGCCAAGATGTGCAGGCGGCCGTGCTGCTGGCCAATTTGGAGAGCTTGCTGACGGCGCCCACGCAAGCAGTACTCGATGCCTCCAACCCCTCCGCCGAGCAGAAGCCGCAGGTCAATCGCGCCAACTCCTATCATGCGTTGAAGCACCAGGTGCTGGACTTGCTGTACCGAGATGTTCCGGCCGCGCTGGTGCTCCAGAAACTGCAGTTGTTCTTTAGAGGCAGCCCCGTTCCAGCGCGACCGGACAGGCCGGTGCCGGAACGTCGGCGCAAGCAATCGTTCCATCGCTCCTATCATTTTCAGCGGCGCGTCAAAAAATTAGTGTTTTAGGGGCTTATGAGCTCAATTCAATGGCAGTGGCCCGGCGCCCCGTCCGTCTCCGCTTTTGCGGAAGCCTTGACGCCCTCCGCCTCGGCGCGAGTTTCACGCGCGGGAGGAAGCTCGCTTGCGCACCTCGACGCGCTCGATCAGCGGCACGTCCAGCACGTCATGTCCTCCGGCTTCAAGCCAGACGATCAGTGTGCTGCCGTCTGGTGACAAGGCCGCAAACTCCGGGTGCCGGATCGAATATCGTTTCTTGCTGGTCATGCAAATGGTGATCGGCCGATCCGAACTGGCCCCCAGCAGTTGCTTCAACTCGCTCGCGTTCACGACCTTTGTTTGGCATGGCGCCCTGGTTTTGGCAAGTCCGCGTTACGCCCCGCACCCGGCGTCCGGCCGAGTTTGCTCATCGAGCACCTCGACGGACCCGGAAGCCGCCGGTACAACCCGACTGGCGAGGCGGAGAGGCGGTGCGGAGGGGGACGGGGCCAAAGTTGACATTACTGAAAACCCGGCCAGGCTCACCAGCCCCACCACTGGCGCGTCGCTTCGCTGTGGCCGGAAAAGCGGGGGATTGAAAGAACCAGGCCTGGAACGGCATCAAGCCGCGCGCCTGCGCTCATTACGTGTTGACTTCTCGAAGACCAGAAATAGAATCGAAGCAAGAGATGGCAAGGCCCGAACCCGAATTCTTCCAGGTCGATCCGCTTCACTTGGCGGCCGCGGCGGTGGCAAGACTCCCGTTTGCCAGGATAATGCGGCGGATGTGCCGGGAGCCGCGGGGCTGTCTAACTTGGATCCGGCGTGAGTTTTCGGAGTTTTTGCGAAAACCGGCCTAAAATTGAGGATGGGCACCGATGTTTCTGCAGCAGTCGATGTTTTTTCAGTAGCCT
>JAJYHY010000157.1 GCA_021784555.1 bacterium | reverse complement strand
TCGGCCCGGAGGGGTCTGGGGATGGCCGAGAGGATGTGCGAGGCCAGGCCCGGACATTTGACCCAGGGTAAGATCAAGAACCGGGCGTTATTGACAACTCGATGCAGCCCGCCCACTGGTGCCGCTCCGCCAGTTCCCGCTCCAGGCGTTGCTTGATCCCCTCCACCTGCCGCCGCACCTCCTCATCCTCGGCCGCCAACGCCCTTTCCTTCCACTGCTCTTCCCGTTGCACGGCCCGGGCATGCATGGCGCGGTAGTAATGGGCGGCTTGGCGGTCGCTCCCCTTGCCCAAGGGGGGCAGATCGCCGGACTCCGCCGCCAATGACTCGCTTTCCCGCAGCACGGAGTGGAGCCTGGCAGGGCGCAAAGCTTGTGTCCCGAAAAAAGGCTGGAAATCTACCGCTTCAGGGGTTTACCGAATGTTTACAAGATGCGGGTAGCTCCTTTGCTTAATTCAATGCCAGTGGGCCGGCGGGACGGGACTGGCGGCCTGGCTTTGAAGGGACAGGTCGATGGACCGCTTGTCCTTCGAGATAATTGGGAGAAGCCCGATGTCCGGTCCCTGCGGCTGGCCCTGGTCGTTCGATATCGAAACGGCGCACTGGCGTCCACTGAGCGTCCTTACGCGCGACTGCGAAACCAGTTGCGCTCCCGGCGTCTGGCTCAGGGCTTGCAGCAGGGATTCGGCCCCGCCCGGCGGCAGAATTTGTTGGAGCGAACTGTCGTCGCCAGTGGCTTCCATGCCGTTGAGTCCAACTTGCGCCAGGGAGGTCTCCGGCAGCTCGATGATCTTCGTGCGCAGATCGACCTGATTCCCGTTCTGACCCGTAACATCCGGAGTCACCAGCACAAACATGCGCCGGCCAGGTTTGCTGGCCCACCCGCCCGTCAGAAGCGTCTGGCCATCTCCCACCAGGACGCGAAGGTTCGCCTGGAATTTTGGTTGGGCGGACGCCGTGTCCGGGACAGTGTTGGTGTCTGGCGTGAGCGATTGGGCCTGCACTGCCTTCGAGGCGGCGGTTGCGGCCTCGTGCAACGCGGTGACCTCGCCGCGAAGACGGAGCAATTCGAGCTGACCGCGCCGGAGCCGCTTCAGTTCGGCCTGATCGACTTTGGCCTTGGCAAGCTGTGCTTTGGCATCCCCAAGCTCGTGGACCTGCTGGCGTAGCGAGTGGTTATCCTTGCGGAGCCGCGCCAGAGATTGATGTTCGACAACCAGGCTAGTCGCCAAGCCCCCAATCAGCGCCACTCCCAACACTTCGGCTTTGAGTTTTGTAATGGTCATAACTTTTAAAACGCTCCAGACGACACCACCCGCGCCTGCGGCGCCCGCCAGTGCGTTGGCCGCAACGGTTGCCGCCAGGCCCGCTGGCGCCGCATGAACCGCCTCGACGGCAAGTATCGTCCCCAGCGAGGCGGCGGATATGGTGACACCGCGCCGTTTGAGGAGGACCCGCAGCTTCTCCAAGGCGCGGTTGACACGCATGCGCGCGGCGTCTTCGCTGCTGGCCAGGGCCTCGCCGACGGACCGGAAGTCGCGCTGTTCGAAAAACCGCAATAGCACCGCCGCCCGGTCCTCGCTTGGGAGTTGGCTGATGACCTCGTCGAGCAGGTCGCTGAGGTGCTCGAACTGGTTTCCAGAGTCATCCTGGAGCGCCTTCATCTGGGCGGCCTCTCGTTCACGATTCTGCCTGCGCCGCTCCGCGCGGCTGACGGTTCCGGCCACGTTGCAAGTCGCCTGATGCAGCCACCCGCCGAGCAGAACGCCGCTTGGGATTTTCCGTGCCTTCTTTGCCAAATGCAGGAACACCGTCTGCGCCACGTCCTCGGCGAGTTGGGCGTCACCTCCAAGCCGCCGGAGCGCCGTCGAATAAACCAAGTCGAGATAGCGTGCCACCAGGTCGCGGAAGGCGGATTCGTCTCCGTTTTGCGCGTATTCAGCCAATAGGGCACGGCTTTCAGTCATTCAATTCACCAGTAAACCGCCGCTGCCAGCCTAAACCGAACAAAAATGTCTTGTGCCGCCGGTCAAAGCCCGACCGCCAGATTCAGCAACTCACGCTTTGGCGATAATTTTAGCAAAATCATCGCTAGAGTCCTAGAAGTTCAAAACACGTTGCAGACAGGTCAAGTTTTTGGGAAGACACGAATTTCACGAATTGACGCGAATTCGTGGTAATTCGTGCAATTCGTGTCAAACCGGGTCTGAGGCTGGCCTCGCTAGAATGTCAGTCAGTAATTCTCGTTGCGGGGGCGCGGAGGGCGCACCACAGAATTCTTCGCTGCGTGCCGAAGATCTTTGTCTTGCGCCCGGGCGCGGACTGGTGGATCAGGCTAAGGTATGGAGACAGAAACATGACGACAGACCGAGTTCAGACGGCGATAAACGAAGGAATCCCATTCGTAATCCGGATGGCCGACGGTGAGAAGTACGAGGTGGTGGACAGATACAAGATTGCCTTGGGCAGGACATCGGTCATTCTTGTGGGCGAGGATGATATGCCCCATGTCGTGCCGCTGCTGACCATGACCGGCATCAGCTACATCGATCCAAAAAAGCGGGGTGAAGCGGAGTGATCAGCGCGCGCTCCGCCACCCCTCGCACAACGGGTCGTCGGCCCCGATCTTCAATTTTCGGGGTTGAGAGACGCGGGGCCGGGTGAGAGAGGCGCGTTAGACGCTGACCGGATACTCGTGTTTGCCGAACATGCCGGGCATCGGCTGGGGATAGATGCCGTTCTTATCGGCCCTGACGGGCGCGGGGGAATCGAATGTGAATTTGTCCACATCAGGCGCGAAGACCTGGTCAGAGTGGAGCATATCGTCGAAGCTGAGTTCCTGGCCGGTGTGCGCGGCCATGCGGCCCAGGCTGGAGGTAACGGTCGCCATGACACCGCGTTCGACTTCGTTGTAAGGGATGTCGTTGCGGATGGCGTCGAGGAGATCATTCCATTCGTTGACGTACGGATTCTCCTGGCCGGGGATGGGCCTGGACCGCCAGATGAGGTCGGAACGCCTGGCGAGCTGGCCCTTGAAGGTCATGGAAGGCGGGCCGTAGTCCCCATTGGAAGCGCAGATAGCCATGCCTTTGCTGCCCTGGGCGCGGCTGTGGTAGATGGAGGCGCAATTGTGCATGCAGCGCCCATCCATATAGAGCTTGGCGCCGTCGGCAAAGGTGTACTCGACGGCGTAGGCATCAAAGTTCTGATCGACGTAGGGCTGGCCCTCGGCATTTGACTTGTAGTGCCGTCCGCCTAGGGCCTGGGCCCTCACCGGCCACGCGTTTTTCATCCAGCAGAGGTGGTCGATATGGTGGATGTAGAAGTCGTTGAAACACCCGCCGCTGGCCCAGATAAAACTATGGAACCGCCGGATCTGCCACAGCAATTCGCTCGGTTCGCCCGGCCACCGGGTGGAGAAGGCCGACCCGATAGCGTCGCCCATCCTGTACCCGCGCATGAGGATGATGTCGCCGATCTCGCCATCGTCGATGCGCTTGTGCAATTCCTGCAACGGGCGGTGGTGCCGGCACATCAGGCCGACGCCGACCTTGAGGTTCTTGGCCGAGGCCTGCTTGGCCAGGTCGAGCATCTTCAACGAGGTCACACCGTCCGCCGTCAAGGGCTTTTCCATGAAAACGTTCAAGCCCTTTTCAATGGCGTAGGTGAAATGCACCCAGCGGAAAGCCAGCGGCGTGGTGAAGATAGCGACATCGCCCGGCCTCAGGCAATCCATCGCCTTCTGGTAGGCGTCAAACCCGATGAACTTGCGGTCGTCGGGGACATCGACGGTTTGGGGATACTGCCTGATGAGGGTGTTGTAGCTGCCGTTGAGCCGATCATGAAAAACGTCGGCCATCGCGACCAGCTTGACCGGCCCGCCATGAGTGTCCATCGCGTTTCCGGCAGCGCCGGTGCCGCGTCCACCGCATCCGATCAGCGCGACCTGGAGGGCGTCGCTCGAGGCGGCATGGACGCGGGGCAAAGCGACCCCAGCCAAAGCGGAGACGGCTGCGAGTTTGCCGGTGGTCTTGATGAACTCCCGGCGTGAAGTATTCTGCAAAGGAGAAGTTTCATTCATAACACGGATGTTCAGACGGCCCGTCGAGGTTGTCAATCTGGAACTCAGCAATTCTCAGAACGGCACGTCGTCTTCTTCGAGGGGCGGATTGCTGGAGTCAGGGGCCTCAGCGGGGCCGCTTGCCGGGGCGGGTTGGGGGGCTGGCCGTTGCGCCGGAGGGGCGGCAGGCGCCGCGCCGGGCTCACCGCGGCCGGTGCCGAGGAACTGAAAGGATTCGAGCACCACGCCGAGTTTGCTTCGTTTCTGGTTGGTTTGCTTGTCATCCCAAGTGTCGAGGCGTAATCGGCCCTCGATAAGGATGGGGTTGCCCTTCTTGAGGTACTGGCCGATAACCTCGGCCTGGCGGGCAAAGGCATCGACATCGACAAAGGTGACCTCCTCCTTGGTTTCGCCCGTCTCGTTCTTCCAGGTCCGGTTAATAGCCAGCCCGAGCTTGGCGATGGCCACGCCTTTGGGGGTGTAGCGCAATTCCGGGTCGCGGGTGAGATTGCCGGCGAGAATGACTTTGTTGAAGTTAGCCATAGGGTATCCAGGATTTCAGGTGGTTGCGGGTTTTGGGGCCGAAGCGTTCGTCAACAGGATGCGGAACACATCCGGGTTCATGGCGTAACGCCGTTTCAATTGTTCAAGGAGGGCCGGCTGGCCTTCGAAGATAATATTGACGTAGAACCCCGCGGGGTGCCGCTTGTCGGCCACCCGGCTGAAGTTCTTTTTGTCCATCTTCTGCACCGTCTCGACCCGTCCGCCCAGTTCGGCGATGTCGGCCGAGATCTTATCGACGGTGTCTTTGACGCCCTCTTCTTTGCCAGCCGTATCCAGTATGAACAACCCTTCGTATCGTTTCACTGCTCTTCTCTTTCATCTGCGGGGTCCGGAACGGCCCCGTTAAATTGACTCATTGCCGTTTGTATCCCAGCCTCGAGCCAGCACTCCGCCTGCCCGCAAGCTGTGGCCAAAACTCTATCAACCAGCGCCAGTTCCGTCGAATCAAATCGGCCTAAGACGTAGCTGGTTATCTCCCGGGCGCCGTTGCGCCGCCCGATCCCGATGCGCAGCCGTGGAAACTCGGCTGACCCCACGCATCGCTCAATGGATTCCAGCCCGTGGTGCCCGCCGGTTCCGCCGCCCGGGCGCATCCGGAGATGTCCCAAAGGCAGGTCGGCGTCATCGACCACCACCAACATCCGCTCCAAGGACAACTGATAATACCTTGCCAACGGCCCGACTGCCTCGCCGCTGGAATTCATATACGTCTGCGGCTGGGCCAGCAATACCCGCCGCCCCTGCCATTCACTCCACGCTATTCGAACGCTAAACTTGTTCTCATCGCGCCAAACCGCGGACCACCTTTCGGCCAGGCGCTCCAGCAGCATAAAACCGGCATTGTGGCGCGTCCTGACGTACTCCGAACCAGGATTGCCCAAACCGATGATGAGACGCAAGTTCTCCAGGCTACTTCTTCTTTTCGGCAGGCTTCTTTTCGGCTGCGCCTTTGTCGCCGACCGGCTTCTCGGCGCCCTTCGCGCCCTTTTCCCCGCCCGGTTTCTCGGCGCCTTTGGCCGCGCCTTTGGCCGGGGCTGCCGCTTCCTCGCCCTCCTCCTTCTTTTCTTTGATCATCTCCACCTCGCCCGGAGCGGCCGCGGCGGCTTCGGCCGCCTCGGCGGCCTCTTCTTCCTCAGTGCGCGGCGCGGCGACCGCGACGATCGGGATATGCTTGTCTCCCAGGATTTCGACGCCCGGCGGCGGCTGAATCTCGCCGATGTGAATGGCTTCGCCGAGATTCAGATTGGTAACGTCGATAGTGATGAATTCGGGCAAATCCTTTGGCAAACCTCGCACCTTGATCCGGAACAAAACGTGTTCGAGGACACCGCCACCAGTCTTGACCCCTGCCGCCTCACCGGTGGTTTCAACCGGCACCTGTATCGTCACTTTCTCGTCTTGAGCCACTTCATGAAAATCGACATGCAGCAGCTTGCCGCTCAGCGGGTGGTGCTGAATCTCCTGGACCAGGGCCAGGCGGCTGGGCCGGGCGTCGTCTTTGAGAGCGAGATCGACCAGCAAATTCTCCGAGGCGGAGTGGTGGATGAGATCCTCCATCTGCTTGGTGTCGATCTCCAGGTTCTGGGCTTGGGTCTGGCGTCCATAAATCACAGCCGGAACCCAGCCTTTGGCGCGGAGTGCCTTGGCTCCGGCGCGCCGCTGCGCGACCCTCGGAAAAGCGTTCAATGCTACAGTTTTCATCGTTTTAAATCGGTTCGGTACGGGGCTGGCGCCAAGTCAACTGGTGCGTCCGCCCTTAAACTCAAAGAGCGACGTTACGGACAAATTGCCGTGAATCCGCTTGATGGCCTCGCCCAGGAGGCCCGCCACCGACAACGTCGTAATCTTCACGCCGCTAATTGCGGGGCGAAGGACACTATCAGTTGTTACCAGTTCGTCAATAGTGGACTTTCGCAACCGGTCGGTCCCCACCTCGTTGAGGACGGCGTGCGAGACACACGCGATAATTCTGCGCGCCCCTTCCCGACGGAGCAACTCCGCCGCCATCGTGAGCGTCCCCGCCGTTTCAGTAAGGTCATCGACCAGCAGCGCATCCTTGCCTCGGATCTCGCCAATCAAGGCCATCGATTCAACCTCGCTGGCGCTCTTGCGCCGTTTAGCGACAATCGCCAACCCGCCATCCATCACCTGCGAATAGGCGTAAGCCATTTTCAAGCCCCCCACGTCTGGGCTGATCACCACCAGGTCGCGCAGCCCCTTCTTCTTCAAATACTCATACATGACCGGTGCGGCGTAGAGGTGATCGACCGGGATGTCAAAAAAGCCCTGTATCTGCTGCGCGTGAAGATCCATCGTAAGAACACGATGGGCACCGGCGGCGACCAGCAGGTTCGCAATCAGCTTGGCGGTAATGGGCACCCGGGGCTGATCTTTGCGGTCCTGCCGGGCATAACCATAAAACGGAAGCACCGCCGTGATGCGCGCGGCGCTGGCCCGCCTCAAGGCATCAATCATGATGAACAATTCCATCAGGTGATGATTGGTGGGCGGATTGGTGGACTGGATGATGAACACATCCTCGCCCCGGACGTTTTCCTCAATCTTCACAAACGTCTCTCCGTCCGGGAACGGTTTGATCGTTGATTTGCCCAGCTCAATACCAATGTAAGCACAAATCGCCTCCGCCAAGGGCGGGTTTGAGGTGCCACTGAAAATCTTCACGTTGCGCAGTCGGTTCGGTTGAAAACAAAAATCGTAACTGCTCCGGTCAACTCGTCTGACGCAGGTGATAGGAGCGCGGACGCCCCCGCCCGCGTCTCCGGAAAGTCGCAGTAGCGGACGAGGGCGTCCGCGCTCCGATTACCCCTGGGCAGTTACCAAAAATCCACCGCACGGGTGGAAAAGCAGCGCGACTTTACCATCCAACCCCCAGGGCGCAAGACAAAACTGGATTTTCGATTTTAGAGTTGCCCATCTTGCAGGCGCCCCGGGGTACTGGCGCGATGCGCTGCCCCGGTCACTCGGGCGATTTTTGCGCTTTGCTTTTTGGAAAAGTGTCCTACTGTAAAGGGCATGAACCCAAATATCTTTCGGCTCTCAGTGCTGCTCGCCGTAGCGACCATTCCCGCCACCGGGCTGCTGGCCCAGGCGCCCAAAGTTCAGTTTCCAGCCGCCAGCCCGGCTTGCACTCTCAAACAGCGTGTCGGCCTGACCGACATCCAGGTCTCTTATTCGCGGCCCGGGATGAAGGGGCGCAAGATTTTCGGCGGCATTGTGCCCTACGGACAGGTCTGGCGCACTGGCGCCAACCAATCCACCAAACTCCGATTCAGCACCGACGTTAAACTCAACGGCGTCGATGTCCCCGCCGGTGAATACGGCCTCTATACGATTCCCGGACCGGATGAATGGACGATCATCATCTCCAAAAACACCAAACTGTGGGGGGCTTACGGCTACAAGCAGGACGATGACCTGGCCCGGTTTGAGGTGGAGCCCGTGGCGCTGGCGGAGCCCGTTGAGACCTTCACCATTGAGTTCGGCCAGATCCGGGACGATTCAGCCGTCCTTTACTTGCTGTGGGATAAAACGCTGGTCCCTATCCGCATCCAACTGGATTTGGTGAGCCGGCTTCTGCCGCAGATCGAGGCCGCGATGGCGGCGCCGGGCAGGAAATCGCCCGGCCTTTGCTACCAGGCGGCCAGTTTTTACTTCGACCACGGCCAGGACCTGAACAAACCGCTGGAATGGGTCAACGAAGGCCTGGTTGGCAATCCGTTTATGTCCTTTGAACTGCTCCATCTTAAGGCGGCAATCCTGGCCCGGCTTGGCCGCAAACAGGAAGCGATCGAGGCGGCGAAGAAGTCCACCGCGCTGGCTCTCAAAGCCGAAGGCCCGGCCAGTTCGTTTATCCAGATGAACAAGGATATCATTTCGAGCCTGCAGTGAGCGGAACGAGTAAGCCGCCAGCGTGGAGAACGAACGGGGAACAGCCCAACATCCAACAACCAACATCCAACAACCAACATCGAACAACCAACATCGAACAACCAACATCCAACAACCAACATCGAACAACCAACATCGAACATCCAACATCGAACATCCAACATCCAACAACCAACATCCAACAACCAACATCGAACATCCAACATCGAACATCCAACATCGAACATCCAACATCGAACATCCAACATCGAACATCCAACATCGAACACCCAACATCGAACACCCAACATCGAACACCCAACATCGAACACCCAACATCGAACACCCAACATCGAACACCCAACATCGAACACCCAACATCGAACACCCAACATCCAACATCCAACAACCACCACTCCACCACTCCACCAAGCCCCCCGCCCTGGGCCCCGGCCAGCGGATTTCGAACGTAACTTGGCCCTAACTGTCTCAATTGCCATGAAGAAGCTTACATTCCCTCTCGCACTCGTTGCGGCGACCATGCTCGCCACAGTACCGGCGCAAGCTCAACACCGACGCCTCAGTCCTCACGAAACGATCAGTTCGGTCGTGAATGGCAACCGCGTCACCATAGTCTATGGAAGACCTTACACCATCAAGCCCGGCACCACGAAGGTTCGCACTATCTGGGGCGGGCTGGTGCCTTATGACCGGATCTGGCGGGTCGGCGCCGACGAGGCGACGCTGCTCATCACCCAGAAACCGCTGGAGATGGGCGGCACCACGATTCCTGCCGGGGCCTATACGGTGTTCATGCTGCCCGAGGAGGATGGCCCCTCCAAGCTGGTCGTCAATAAACAGATCGGCCAGTGGGGGTTGCAGTATGACGAGGACCAGGACCTAGCCCGCATCGACCTGACCAAGAGCACGTTGGACGAGCCGGTCCACCAGTTCACCATCGAAATCCAACGCAATCCATCCGGCGGCGGCATCCTGAAACTGATGTGGGAAAAGACCGAATTCTCAGTGCCGTTCACCGTGAAGCAGTAGCATGGCGAGCCTGGCGGTACTGGCGGCGAACCCGCGTGTCCCCGAGGGACAACTGACAATAGCCCAACGTTTCAACGTTGGGGAGCAGGGTCGAAGAACGGGTAGTCCCGTAGGGACGGCTGAGCGCGGATCCATTTCCGAACGGCGGCGGTGGCGTCCTTTCGGTCGTCTCTCCGGGATGTGGCCCCACCAACCCGGTCCCCCCAACGTTGAAACCATGGGCGATTCTCGAACATCCCTCCGGGAGTGGAGAACGCTGCAGGGTGACGCAAACCTTCCTGCAGGCGCCCATACCCATCCCTATCCCTTCGTTTAGCATGATCACTCTCAAACCTTTAGGGCCCCTGACAACACGTATTCAATGTCCGCTCGCGATTACTGCCGCTTGCCTCTCTCTGCTGACGGGCCTGCCCGCGAGCAGCCGGGCCGATACCCCGGTATCCTCGTCCACCATCTTGCGCGACCTGCACAACTTCGATGTAACGGGCCGGGTGCTTTACGTAGCGGCGCATCCGGATGACGAGAATACGGAGTTGATTGCCTATCTGGCCGGAGGACGGCATTACCGGACGGCCTACCTGTCACTCACGCGTGGCGACGGAGGTCAGAATGTCCTCGGCCCTGAATTCGGTGATGAACTGGGAGTCATCCGCACGCAGGAACTGCTGGCCGCGCGCCGCATCGACGGAGGCCAACAGTTCTTTACGCGGGCGATTGATTTCGGCTTTTCCAAGACTCCCGTGGAGACACTTCGGATATGGAATCGGCAGGAGGTCTTGAGCGACGTCGTGCGCGTGATTCGCGAATTCCGTCCGGATGTCATCATTACGCGCTTTTCGCCCACCCTGGGCCACACGCACGGGCATCACACCGCCTCGGCGATACTGGCCCTGGAGGCCTTCAAGCTGGCGGACGACCCGAAGGCCTTTCCCGGCCAGCTCAACCGTCTGGCTCCCTGGCAACCCAAGCGCATCCTGTGGAACATCGGCTGGTTCCGGCCCAACGCGGGGGCTCATGCCAAGATCATTCGCATTAATGACGGCGGCGACGACCCCGCAACCGGCGAATCGTTCGCCGACATCGCCGCTCACAGCCGCTCGATGCACAAAACTCAGGGCTTCGGAATGTTCAGGCCCGGACGCGGTGACGGCCCACGCTGGGAATCCTTCGTGCTGCTCGCCGGCGCCCCCGCCGAGAAGGATATTCTCGACGGAGTCAACACGACCTGGAGCCGCTTCCCCGGGGGCGCGGTCATTGGCCGGATGGCGGACGAGGCGATTGCAAACTTCAATAAGAGCGACCCCGCCGCCAGCGTGCCCGAGCTGCTGAAGATTAAGAGCCGTCTCGCCCGCGTAATGTCTAGCCTCCTCAATTTCAGTCTTATCGGTGATGTGCCGGCATGGCATAGAATCGGGAACCGGGCTGCGGGAGCGGGCCGGATGTTGGCGGAGAAGAGCCGGTTGTTGGACCATATCATCCAGGAGTGCCTTGGGCTGAAGGTGACAACCACCCTGCCTCAAACCGAGGTTGTGGCCGGCGAGACGCTCAGACTGCGCCAGACGGCGACGCTAAGTTCGGATGTGGCGCCGGTACGTTGGGTAGCGGCGCGCTACTCGACATTGGGAGTGAGACTCGCGATTGGCGCCGAACTGTCTCCGGGCGAACCGATCAGCCGTGACGCGAACGAGGTGCTGCCTGCCAACACCCCGCTGACCCAGCCGTATTGGCTGCGCGAGGACCACGGCGTCGGCATGTTCAAGGTAGCAAATCCGAACCTCATTGGCCGTCCGGAGAATCCGCCGGTCCTACCGATTCAGGAGGTGTTCGAGGTGGGCGGCCAGACCCTGATTCTTCCCGGTCAGCCTGCTCAACGGTCTGGCAACTCGACGAAGAGATCCCCTCGAACGCTGACCGTCATCTCGCCTGTTTCCCTCAAATTCCCATCCGCCACGGCTCTTTTTGCCCCCGGCGCAACGCGCCGGATAACGGTTCGAGTCACTGCCGCCCGGCCGAATCTCAGTGGCACGGTGCGACTGAGCGCGCCTGAGGACTGGCAGGTGTCGCCGGCGGATAGCTCCTTCGATCTCGCGGAGGCTGGCGCCGGCAAGGACTTCACCTTCACCGTCACCGCGCCCGCGGAGGCCGCAACCGCCGCTATCACCGCCCATGCCGTTGTCGATGGCAAGGATTACGACAATGAACGCGTGGTCATCGACTACCCGCACATTCCTCTGCAAGTGTTGCAGCCACCCGCGCGCCTTAAAGGCGTTTGCCTCCACCTGGCAATTCGCGGGCAGCAAGTGGGCTACCTGCCCGGCGCGGGAGATAACGTGGCGGATGCGCTCAAGGCGATGGGATACTCCGTCACGACGCTTTCCGGGGCTGACCTGACGCCGGAACGGTTGGGCCAATTCGACGCGGTGGTGATTGGCGTTCGGGCGTTCAACGTCCGCAATGACCTGGCGCCGCACGTTGATGCCCTGTTCGATTACGTTAAGAACGGCGGCAACCTCATCGAGCAGTATAACCGCCCGCGCGGACTCAAGACCGAGCGGCTTGCGCCTTACCGACTGCATCTCTCTGGCCTCCGTGTGACGGACGAGACCGCCCCGGTGACATTCCTGGCGCCGGACAATCCCGTGCTGAATACTCCCAACAAGATTACGGCGGCGGATTTCGACGGCTGGATTCAGGAGCGCGGGATTTATTATCCAGACCGCTGGGACAACCACTTCACCCCCATCCTCTCCTGCCATGACCCAGGGGAGGACCCTCTCAAGGGTGGATTGCTGGTGGCCGACTACGGCAAGGGCCACGTTGTCTATACCGGGCTGGTGTTCTTCAGGCAGCTTCCCGCGGGCGTGCCCGGCGCGTACCGGCTCTTTGCTAACCTGGTTTCGCTGGGCAAATGATGGGTAACTGCTCAGGTGGTGATAGGAGCGCGGACGCCCTCGTCCGCGACTGCGGCTTTCTGGAGACGCGGACGAGGGCGTCCGTGCTCCTATCGCATGACTCAGGCGGCGTGACCTGAGCAGTTACAATGATGGCTCATAATCGTCCGCGGACGGCGAGCCCGCCGGAAGATGCCGTTGCCGGAGGGAGCCGGGCGCCCGGCCTGCCTTGGTTCGGGAGTTGGCGGGGCGTCTATCTGTTCGTGATCGGGAGTTTTGTTCTCTATGTAATTCTGCTCACGGTTTTCTCCAGAGCCTTTTCATGAGGGTGACATTAGAAGTGTCAGGCGGCGTCGGGTTCAGTTCTCACTTTTTCCGTGGTAGTGGAAGGCAAAGTGGCGGAAAAAGATGCAGGACTGGCCCCAACGCCTGCGCGCGCCCGACGGATTCAATCACACCCTTTTCATGACGGCGCTCGACTATCTGGTCCTCCTCAGCACGATAGTCGGCATCGCGGTCTATGGCGTTTGGCGGACGCGCGCGCCGGGCAGCCTCAACTCCTACCTGCGCGGAGATGAGGCCACCGGTTGGGGCACGATCGGCCTTTCGGTCATGGCCACCCAGGCCAGCGCCATCACCTTTCTTTCCACACCCGGCCAAGGCTACGAGAGCGGCATCGGCTTCGTCCAGAATTACTTCGGGATGCCCCTCGCCCTCATCATTATCGCCGCGGTCTTTCTGCCAATGTACCGCCGCCTGAAGGTCTATACCGCCTATGAGTTCCTTGGACGGCGCTTCGACGCCAAGACCCGGCTGCTGGGCGCCGGGCTGTTTCTATTACAACGAGGTTTGGCGGCGGGGGTGACGAGTTATGCGCCGGCAATCATTGTCTCGACGGTGTTGGGCTGGCCGCTTCAACCCACCATCCTCTTCAGCGGCATCCTCGTCGTGCTCTATACCGTATCGGGTGGGAGTGAGGCCGTAAACCTGACCCAGAAATACCAGATGGCGGTCATTCTCCTGGGCATGGTCGCGGCCTTTGTCATTCTCATCCTCAAAATGCCGCACTGGCTGGGGTTTGGCGATATGCTGCGCGTCGCGGGCGGGATGGGCAAGCTCAAGGCGGTCGATTTCTCACTCGATTATCATCGGCGTTACACGCTTTGGTCCGGCGTCCTGGGCGGCGTCTTTCTCTCGCTCTCCTATTTCGGCACCGATCAATCCCAGGTGCAGCGCTATCTGGCGGGCAGTTCTTTGCGAGAAAGCCGCCTGGGCCTCATGTTCAACGCCGTGCTGAAGATCCCGATGCAGTTTTTCATCCTGCTGCTCGGCGCGCTGGTTTTCGTCTTTTATCAATTCGAAAAACCGCCCATCTTCTTCAACCAGGCGGTGTGGCAAGCTCATGCCCACGGAAAAACCGGCGCCGAACTGCGTTCCCTTAGCCGGCAGTTCGAGGTTGTTCATACGGAAAAGGAAAAGCGCATTCGTGCTTGGCTTGATGCGCGGCACTTGGACGACGGCCCCGCGGCCACGGCGGCCCGCGCCAAAGTGCTCGAGGCGCAGGAGCGCAGCAACAAGCTGATTGAACAGACCAAGGCCGCCCTGACCGCATCGGACCCAAACGCCCCCACGACCGACGCCGATTACGTGTTCATCACGTTCGTGCTCGATTATCTGCCGCACGGCGTCATAGGACTTCTGATTGCGGTCATTTTTGCGGCGGGGCTTTCCTCTTCCTCGGCGGAGCTCAATTCGCTCGGTTCCACGACCGCCGTCGATATCTACAAGCACGTCGTGCGTCGGCAAGCGTCCGATGGCCATTACGTTGCCGCATCGAGATGGTTTACGGCGCTCTGGGGATTCATCGCGGTGGGATTCGCCCTGTTCGCGAATCTGGTGGAGAATCTAATTCAAGCCGTTAATATCGTCGGGTCTGTGTTCTATGGGGTGATGCTTGGAATCTTTCTAGTTGCCTTCTTTCTGAAGCGAGTGGGCGGCACCGCCGTCTTTTTCGGCGCGCTGATAGCCGAGGCGCTGGTGTTGACCGGCTATTTTACCCTGAACATCGGCTATCTCTGGTACAACCTCATCGGCTGCGCCGCTTGTATCTTGCTCAGCCTGGCGTTTGAAGCCGCCCTCGGCTCGGGCACTCCCTCTGCGGCGGACGGCCCTGCGTGACCTTATGCAAGGCTCACCAGTGATATGTTTCGGCCAACAGCCTTGTGGGTTCTTCCCCAAACGCTACCTCGTCGCCAAAATCCAAACCGCGCGCCGCCTCCAGACCGAGTTTGGCGGCGAGATCGTCTTCTTTTGCCACGACAGCGACCACGACCCGCGCGAGACCAAAACCATTCTGCGCCACCGTAAAACCAACGAGCCGGCGCATTTGAATTTCGCTTTCGAGAATAAGGTGCAGCGCAAATTCTCGCCGCTCTGCCTCAAACGCATTACCAATGACTGGCAAGCTCGAACGCTCCTCCAGTTGCCCAATTACGTCGCCCATTCACTCATTGATGCGTTCAGCGAGGCGCGCGCCGCCACCGCCGGCGGCTTCTGCCTCGAGATGTATCGGCTTATGGGACTGCTCGAAGGAATCCGCATCGTCCGCTCCGGCGACCCCGCCGTCCGCCGCCGGGCCTGCGACGTAACGGACTTCTTTGTCGATGTGCCTTACCAGGGAGAAATCGTTCGCGCCAGGCTGGTGGACGGCCAGTTAAAGTTGCACGAGGGCGGCGACTGTTTTATTAGCCTGCCGCGCGCGGATTTCACCAAGGAGCAGATCAGTCCGGCCCGTGACTCGCGGCTCCGCTGGATGCAGTCGGTCGTCCATTGTACGCATTACGTTGCCGGCGCGGGCGAACAGGCTTATCTTCGCCGCGAAGAAACACCGGAAGTGACATTTGTCCACCGCGATTCAATCGATCGTTCCGATGAAGCGTTCACCGAAATCTGCGAATAGGCTGCCTCTGCTCCTGGCCTTTGGCGCCCACCCGGACGATATCGAGTTCGGCTGTGGCGGTATTATCGCCCTGGAAACTCAGGCCGGGCGGCCTGCCCATTTCATCGTTTGTTCCTTGGGCGAGTCCGCCACTCACGGAACTCCCGATCAGCGCGATGCCGAGGCGCGCCGGGCGGCGTCTTGTCTCGGCGCTACCCTGGAATTCATAGAATTGGACGGAGACGCGCGTCTCGAAGAACGTTCCAGCCACGCTATCAAGCTGGCGGCGATCATCCGCCAACAGCGGCCCGCCATGGTTCTCGCCCCGACCGTGGTTGAGAACCAGCACCCCGACCACGCCCGGCTCGGACGATTGGTGCGTGATGCCGCCCGCTTGGCGCGCTATGGCGGCATCAAAGAGTTGCACCACTCCCCTCCGCACACTATCAGCCAGCTCTTTTATTACGCCGTCACACCCGAAGCCGAGCCCCCCGGCGCTCTACCGGTTCTGCTGGATGTTTCCCCAGTCCTCTCTGCCTGGAAATCGGCGATGGAGGCACACGCCTCGCAGGTTTCAGCCCGCAACTATGTCGAACTTCAACTGACCCGTGCGCGGCTGCGCGGCCTGCGCGCCGGCATCGGCCACGCCATCGCGCTCTTTCCCAACGACCCACTCTTGCTCGACTCGCTGGCCCAGGCCGGCAAAGGGGCGCGCCGCTTTTGACCCATGAGAATCGGCATCGTATGCTATCCTTCGGTCGGCGGCAGCGGCATTCTCGCTACGAGTCTGGGTGAGGAGCTGGCGTTGCGCGGTCATGACGTGCATTTCATCAGTTACGAACGCCCCTTCCGCCTGCCGGAAGACGCGCCCCGCCTGCACTTCCATCCCGTCGTCATCAACGAGTACAAGCTTTTCAAGTACCCGGACTACACGCTCCCGCTCTCGGTGCGCATGGCCGAAGTAAGCCGGGACTACGGCCTGGACGTGCTCCACGTTCATTACGCGGTGCCCCACGCCACAGCGGCGCTGCTCGCCTGCTCCATGCTTCCGCCAGAGCTCTGTCCGCGCGTTGTGACCACCTTGCATGGAACCGACACCACCCTGCTGGGCAGCGATCCTGGTTACGCCCCCGCCATCCACCACGCCCTCACCCGCTCCGATGCCGTCACCGCCGTCTCGGACTTCCTGCGCCAGGAGACCCGCCGCGTCCTTGGCTTCGATGGAGAGCAGGAGGTGATTCATAATTTCTTCAAGCCGCGCCCGCTCCGGCGCTCCGCCGAAGCCATGCGCGCCGAGCTGGGGCTGCATGATGAGCTCGTGCTGCTCCATTCCTCCAATCTCCGCCCGCTTAAACGCATCGACTTGCTCCTTGAGGCGGCCGCCCGGATTCGTTCTTCACACCCGTTCAAGCTGCTGATTTTGGCCGGCTCGAGCTTCGCCCCGTTTGTTTCCGAAGTGCGGCGGTTGAAGCTCGAAGGCCGCGTGATTGTGCGCGAAAACGTCAATGACATCGAGGATTATCTGCAAATCGCCGACGTGGGCGTATTCACCTCCGAGAGCGAAAGCTTCTGCCTGAGCCTGCTTGAGGCCATGTGTTTCGGCTGCCCAAGTGTCGCCCGCCGCGTGGGCGGGATACCGGAAGTGGTTGAACACGGTGTGTCTGGAGTTTTAGTGGACGTGGCCGACCCGGTTGAATTCGCCCGCGCGGTCGAAAGCCTGATTGAGCATCCGGAGCACCGTTCATCGTTGGGCCAGGCCGCCCGGAAACGCGCCCGCGAACGGTTCTCCGTGGATGCTATCGTGCCGCGCTACGAGGCCCTGTACCAACGAGTATGCACGATGGGCGCCGGATCTCAAAGAGAGCCGATCAGCGTCGCTCATTGGAGGACTGGTCGGTTTGAGGCGAATGGACTCGAATGGCAACATTAATTGCTGTCGTGAGAGGGTGACCTGCTACGCATGGGAAGCCGCAGTCAGTTGGCCTGACTGCTTCAGGAAAACCAGCTAACTTGGCCACCTCATCAGGGCAGGCGCCGTTGAGATTATGACAACCTCGATTCTGCATAGGACTGGCAGGTTTTTCAGCAACAGTTTTTGCCGCCAGGGCCGCTTCGGAACACCCCGGTTGCTGCATCGGCCAGGGTGAATAATAGGAGTGGAAAAATCCGGCGCCCGGAAAAATTCGAGAAGGGCGCGCTGCCTCCCGCAGGGGGAGCCCGCGCCAAGGCAAACAACGAAGCTTTCGGGGCGTTTCCACCCCGTTTTTGCTTCAAGCGGCGGCGGCGGCCGCTTCCGCCGCACTGCCCGACACCGCTTGCCCCAGTTGCCACGCCTCCCGCCGGATCCAGCGCTTCACGTTGCACGCCGCCCCAACAAAGTAGTTTTGCAGTTTGACCTTGGCCAACCCCCGATACCGCGCGTGCCGCAAGCCGTGGCCCCGCACTAACTCGCTCTGCGTGCCCTCAATGCCATTGCGGTGTCTCATCCGTTGCTGGAAGGCTTCGGTCTTTTGCTCCTGCCGCCGGGCCCGCAAGGCGCTGTGGTGTTCGCCCACCACCAGCCCGGCCGTCGAGAAGAGTTCCGCCTGGGTGCAGAAGCCGGGCAGGCTCATAAAGGGCGAGAGAACGGCCAATTGACGATTGACATGGGGCTAGTCTATACAGTAGCCACATAATATGCAAGCC
>JAJYHY010000559.1 GCA_021784555.1 bacterium | reverse complement strand
CCGCTTGCGAGCGTCGCTCATCGGTTTCCACCATTCGTTCTTCCAAGGCTGGCCGGGCTTGGAGGTGAACATCGAGAGGTAACAGTTCATCAGGAAATTCATTTTGAACTTCGCCAGATAAGGGATTTCCCTCAGGTACTGTTTCGGCGTCCAGTCCCAGCCCTTGATGCCGCGGAACCTGAAGCCGGGGCGGGGGTGGTCTAGGCCGAGCGGCTCGGGCAAGGGGCCGGCTTTGGCGGGCAAATGCACGGCGAGAGAAGGCGGCTGAACTGATGAATTGGCGCCGCCGCGCAGATCGCTGCCGTCTGATTGAAGCAACGGGGCGGCGGCGGAGAGGCTGGCGCTAAGGAGGCAGCAGAAGAGGCCTGCCAGCAAGCACATCCGAAGGCCGGGGACTAAAGGCCGAAAGAAGGCCGGCGTCCCACGTTCGAGGTTCGAAGTTCGAAGAATCACTTGCTCCACTGTCATAGGTATTTAATAAAGTACGGAGTTTTGATTTTGGATTCAACAAGCGAGACGGCTCTCACGGCTCTCAGACCGCACCGGGGATGCCGGTTTCTCCGCGATTCTGCTGACCAGCCAAGAGCCGAAGCCGATGGCCGCGACAAGCCCTCCGGCTGCCCGGACCCAGTCCGCCACAAACAGCGCGTTGGTGGCCAGAACCAGGCCCAGGCAGGCCAGCACACCAAGCAGCGAACTGACAAGCAAGCGGCCCGGCGCGGGCGTGGCCGGCTCGCTTAGCCTCACCCGGGCGCGGATCGGGCCCCACAGACCGGGAGGCTGACAGCGTTCATAGAACTTCGCCAGTGTCTCCTTCGATTCGGGCGGCGTGAGGAGCGTCGCCCCAATCAGGACCACGAAGCTCAGCGCAAACAGCAGCCCCAACCCTTGCCACATCGGGTGTTTGGCGCCGTTTTGGAAATCGAGCACGAACCAGATGCCGATCGAAAGCGGCAGGCCAAGGACGATGGCGGCCATTTCACCCCAGACGTTGAACCGCCACCAAAAAAAGCGGAAAAAGGCCAGTGGCAACAGGAAAATGACCATGGCGGAATTGATGAACATGAACCAGCCAATCATCTGCTTGACGAAAAGGATGGCCACCGCGCTGGCCAGCGCGAACAGCAGCAGGCTGGTGAGCCGACTGACCCAGATCTCCCGCCCCGGCCCGGCCTTCGGGTCCAGGGGCCGGTAGAGGTCGTTGATAACGAAGCTGCCGCCCCAGTTGATGAGCGCGCTCAAGGTTGAAGTGTAGGCCGCCACTTCCACGGCCACCAGCAATCCGGTCAAGCCATTGGGCAGGCGGCAACTCTGGATGACCCGTGCCCACGCGGTCACCGGGTCACGCAGCACGGTCATGCCCGGGGGCGGCGCGACGCGCCGGGCCAAGGTCGCCGGCCAGAACATTGACAACGCCACCAGGCCGATGCCAATCAACGGCAGAATGCGCAGGCACAACGCCAGAAAACAGTTGAATAATTGGCCGCCCATGGCGTGACGCTCGTTCCGCGCGGCCATGAAACGCTGGGCCGTCGAACCTTCGCCAGCCGTGGGCGACCCAGCGAAGAAAACACCTTGCAACGCCAGGACCAGGATGGTGAGCAGGGCGATGGAATTAGTCGGTGCCGGCGAATGGACGGGCGGAACCTGGGTCAGGGCCTCCGGACGGGTGGCGGCGATGCGGGCCAGGATACGGCTCCAGCCGCCGTGCTGGGCCACGGCAATGAACATCAACGAGGTGCATCCGGCCAAGACGATAATGAAGTGCAGCACCTCGGTCACCACCACCCCCATTAACCCGCCGAACATGGTGTAAAGGACGGTTGTGCCCCCAAAGATGAGGAGGATGTCCAATTCAGAGATATGGACCAAGGGGGCGATGGTTTGAGCAAAGAAGCCGGTGATGTAGCCGATCAGCAGCACCGAAAACCCAAGACAGCACACGACGGCGTAGATCTTGCGCGCCGCCAGCGCCGGGCGGCCGCCGTATCTGAGGGTGATCAGCTCGGCAGTCGTGACGATGCGCATCCGGCGCCACATCGGGGCCCAAATAATGGCCACGAGCGGCATCCACAAAACCCAGGCCGACCACCACAGCCAGTTCGCCGCCAAGCCGTAGGTGACCAGGAGCATGACGAAGGCGCCGTTGCCTGACTGGTAGGTGGCGGTGTTGGAGATGGCGATGGCCCACCAGGGCAAGTTGCGGTCGCTGGCGAAATAGCTCAGGGCGCCATGCCTGGACGAGAGCCGAACCACGGCCATGCCGCCAATCATGCCAATCAGCACTACCAGGGCCACGACCGTCCAGTCGAGGGCGCTCAGCGTATGCGAAGCGGATCTCATTCCGGACATGATGCCGTCCGAAACGCTCTTGGGAAAGGAATAGCTGTTGTGCCGGGGATTTGCGCGGGCCCGGTTCGGTGTCAGGTTGCTCGATCTGTGCGGGAGAATTCCCTCGCGCAGCAGTGTCGCCCCCCCGCTCCAAAACAGATTCCTTTTTTCGCCCGGCCGCCACGCAGACCCCCGGTGCCCCACATGGCCCACGGCCGAAGAGGCTTTGTGGATGTCGCCCCAAACTTCCCCGCCCAATGCCAGCGCGTGCTCGAAGACCTGGGCCGGGTCTATCAACACGACGATCAGGCCAAGGAGCAGGGACTTTCCCCCGAAGCCCGCCTCCGCTACCACCAGGAGCATAGCCGCCCCATCATGGAGGGCCTTCACCACTGGATCCAAGAGCAGTTTGAGCAGAAATGGGTCGAACCCAACTCCGGCCTGGGCGGGGCCTTCCAGTACCTCCTCAACCACTGGCAGCCGCTCCCCCTCTTCCTGCGCCACGTCGGCGCGCCATTGGACAATAGTATTTGCGAAAGGGCGTTGAAAATGGCGATCCTGCACCGCAAGAACTCCTTGGGCTACAAGACGCAAAACGGCGCGCACTTAGGCGACTTGTTCATGGGCCTCATCCACACCGCCCGGCTCTGCGGGGCCAATCCCTTGCATTATCTCAACACGCTCCAACACCATGCCCAGGAGGTGCTCAAACATCCCACCCGCTGGCTGCCCTGGAATTACAAAGACGCACTGGCCCCCTCGGACACCAGCTAAAGCCCGCCCGCTCACCGGGCTGGCCCCGCCAGTTTGGCACTAACCAGCGGGCGCTCTTGGCCAGTGGCTCGGCCATCGACATTGGCGGTCGCTGGCGTCGCCGCGTCGGGTTGGATTGAAAGCCTCCGCCCTGGCTCCGGACGTGGGCATCGCCCGGGAAGGCGCCTTTTTTCAGCCTCCGCACGCTTGCCGAAGCAACACATTGCACATAGTCCCGCGGTGTGTTGACGCACGGAAACACCTGGATTCCAGCGACGGCCAACAATCCCGTGCCGGACTCACCCGCACCCCGCCCTCTCACTTGGATCCGGCGTGAGTTTTCGGAGTTTTTGCGAAAACCGGCCTAAAATTGAGGATGGGCACCGATGTTTCTGCAGCAGTCGATGTTTTTTCAGTAGCCTGGCATCAGTCCTCTAGCTAGTTCACGGGCGCCCGGTTAAGGAACCGTCGTAAGCTCTGCGGATCGGGGAAGCTGGGCAACCCAGTTGGATATTGAAACGTACTATCGGAGCGCAGAAAGGAGCTGGTCTCGATCCGGCCCAGGC
>JAJYHY010000156.1 GCA_021784555.1 bacterium | reverse complement strand
CAGGGCGAAGTTCTCGGCGGAGTTGTTCCCCTTGTCGAAGATGAGCGTGGGCTTGGCCGTGGCCCAAGTGGAGCCGGCCCGCTCTTTGAGCCAGCGTTGAAACTTCTCCAAGACCACCGGAAACTCTTTGGAATCGTTGCGGTTGCCCTCATACACCTCGTAAAAGAGCGGCAGATGCCCGTCGGTGGTGCAGAACAGGGCGTAGCTGACCTGCCGCAGATTGCCGCGGCCCTGTTTGTTCTTGCCCCGCTTGGCCAGTACGTGTGTCCGTGGACGGACTTGGCTTCGAGTCTTTGCATGTCGCGCCGTTGGAGGCGGTGTGACTGATTTGGGGCGTAGTTATGGTGGAGTCAACAAGAAATGGCATTTTCATGCGGGAAACTGAGGGCATTCTGATAACGTGTTTTAGGGCATAGTAAGGAAAAGCCGCAACCCTCTGTGGCAGAACGACTTACCAAGAAACGACTCCTATAACTCGTAAACTGGGGCTAGCCCCACGGCGACGCTTTGAGTAATCTCCATTCTTGAGTCGTCTTATGGCCGAGTTTTTCTCGGAAACGATTGCCGTGGAGGTGGACCTGCGAAGCCGGGTGGTCGGAGAAATCCCGCTTGCCGAAGCTACTGCCGGTCCGAGCCCAGAGGCCCTGCTCTCTCGGCTGAGCAGTTGAACAAGCTGGTTGAATATGTGATGTCCCTCTGACGCGGCATCGGCGTTAGCCGAGCAGGTTGCGCAGGAGGGTCAGGGCGGCGCCGCGGACCTGGTCGGATTGGCGTTCCAGGGTGCGATAGTGATCAAACCAGCCTGCCCTGGGCTGATGCCGTTCGCGCCACAGGGACTTGAGCACCCGCTCAGTCCGCTCGACTTGTTGGATGGCTGAGGCGAGGGACTCGCGTCCTTCGGGCAGGTCGGAGATGTTGCCGACGCAGAACCGGCTGATGCGCTTGCCGGTGAAGACCGCCTCCAGGAGCAACACGACGGTCTGTTCGTAGGCGTACCACCGCTGATTGAGGGCTTGGCGCAAAAAGCCATGCCGGATGGCAAAGAACTCCGAACGGGGGCGCTCGGTGAACTGGCGGATTTCCGCCGCCTCGGCCGGGAACCAATTGTAGAGCAGGGCAAAGGTGCCGTAGGTATCGATGAGCTGCTTGGGATTGTTGTGGTCCGTGGTGATTTCCCCGATACATAAGTCCTGGTCGAGTTCGAGAATAATCTCGGGCAAATCGTGCAATCCTCCCAGGACCTCTTTGCCGACCGGTGTTCCGTAATTGAAATCGCCGGGGATGAGCCAATAGACGTCTCCCGCCTGGCCGCGCTCAAACGCCGCGCCCAATCCCACATACCACATCTGGCAAGTGTCCACGCACCACGCGTCAAGGATGTCCGAGCGGGCGGCCACAGTGTCCTTCCTGAACGCGACGGAGCCGCCGTGCCGCTCTATGGCGGAGGAGGTCTTGCGGTCCATGACCGTAAGCGGGCGGGCGTAGCGCTGCTTGTCGGCGTCCAACCTGGCGACCAATTGATAGAGGGCCTCCAGGTCCGACAGGTCCGCCGGTTGGTGGAAAGGATAAATGACGACCGGATGAACCCGGTTTGCGGGCGCTGGGCGAGGGTGTTTCCGCGAGGGATTGGAGGCGGTTGCGGCTTTCTTCATAAGAGCGGCTCCATAATTGGTGGATGGCAGAGCTTACTCCCGTCCCCGCCGGGGCACAATGGAAAAACCGCCTGGAAGGCTGGTCTGGGCGCATCTTGATAGGACCACCACGGAGTGACGCGCTCTACCCGCGTGGGAAATATTCGGACTACGCCGGTTGCTGCTGGGTCAGGCAATGCAACGTGCCGAAGCCCAGAACCAGATCGACGGAGTGGACGCCGACCACAGGGCGGTCTTTGAACAGATCGCCCAGGATGCCCAGGGCGACGCGGTCGTTGGGGTCGTTGAAGGTGGGCACAATGACCGCCTCGTTGGCAATATAGAAATTGGCGTAAGTGGCGGGCAGGCGATAATTATCGAAGTAGAGGGGTTTGGGCATGGGCAGGGCGACGACCTCCGGTTTGGCGCCATCCTCAAGCTTGAAGTCCTGGACGCGCTCCCAGTTTTCGGCCAGGGGCCGGTAATTGGGGTCTTTGCGGTCGGCCTCTTGAATGAGCACCAGAGTGTTGGCGTTGACAAACCGGCAAACGTCGTCGATGTGGCCATGGGTGTCATCCCCGGCCGGGCCGCCCGCCAGCCACAGCACATTGGTGACTCCGAGGTAATTCCTGAGGGTCTGCTCAAACTCTTCCTTGCCCAGACCGGGATTGCGCACCTGCACCTTCTCATCCAGGTAACATTCCTCGGTCGTCAGGAGCGTTCCCTTGCCATTGACCTCTACGCCGCCACCCTCAACGATAAACTCTTTGCCCTTGGCGCGGGCGTGAAAGAGGCGTTTGCCGAGGTATTTGGCTGCGGCATCCGGCACCCGGCGGTCCTTCTGCCAATCGTTGTATTTGGCCCAGCCGTTGAAGTGGAAATGCACGATGGCGGTCTCCGTCTTGCGTTTGGCGCTAGTACGCACAAAAATCGGCCCAGTGTCGCGAACCCAACTCCGATTGGTCGGGTGAAATACAAATTGGACCTTGGCCAAATCCACCCCGGCCATTCCCAAATACCGGTTGGCCAGCTTCACCTCCGTCCGGTTGTCCACCACCAGACGGATCATTTCACCGGGACAAATCTTGCGCGCGACCTCTCCATAGACCCATCTTATCGCGTCGAGTTTCGTCGGCCAATCGGTCGAACTGTGAGGCCAGGCGAGCCAGGTCGCTTCGTGTTTTTCCCACTCGGCGGGCATGCTGAAGCCGGAGGCGGCAGGTACAGTGGCAGGTTGTAAGTTGTCTTTCATCGTCAATTGCTTTGCTAATCAGATTGACCGAACGCGGGGGCGCGTCAAGTCCGAAGAATGATCGGCGCCGGGTCAGTCCTCATTTTTTCCGCCCGAGCGGAGGGTGAAGAGGCGGAAAGGGGTGCAGGACTGATTCCCCACGCCCCTAATGGCGGGCGAATGGTCAAGCCTCGAGCGCTTTGAGATCGGGGCTATTTAAAGGTTGGCAACGGAGAGTTGGCGCGTATTGTTTCACGAACGAATTCCGAACAGCAGGTTGAAAACTATGGCTAAAACACAAAAGAAACACGTCCGCTCGCGGGAGGCCCTCTCTGAAATGCCGGATTGGCTCAGACAAAAGCGCTGTCCGCACAAGCAACAGTATCTGTCGGGCAAGCGCATCATGCCCAGGAATCTTACCGGCAGAGAGCGGCTGGCCGACTTGGTGGATGAGGTGTTTCTGGCCTATAACTCGGCGCGCCTTAGGGAAGGGTGTCAGCTTTTTGTGGACCGAATGCTCGAACCAGACGTGACTGTTGGGATGAGCATCTCCGGGGCCCTCACGCCGGCGGGCCTGGGTTGTTCGTCGATCATCCCGCTGATTAAGGTGGGATTTGTCGATTGGATCGTTTCGACGGGGGCCAATCTCTACCATGACATGCATTTCGCCCTCAACTATCCGGTCCACGCCGGCAGTTTCAAATTTGACGATACCGATCTGCGCGACAACGACCTGGTGCGCATCTATGATGTCCTGATTCCGTACAGCGACGGACTGATGGCCACCGACGAGTTGCTCCGGGATATTCTGATCCAGTCTGAATTCCAGAAGGAGATGGGCACGGCGGAATTGCACTATCTGCTTGGCAAGTACTGCGCCGAGTGGGAGCGAAAGAACAAACTGCGGGATGTCTCGGTGCTGGCGGCGGCATTTCGAGCGGGCGTGCCCTGTTACACCTCCTCGCCGGGGGATTCCACTATCGGCATGAATATCGCGGGGGTTGAGTTGCGTGGAAACAAGCTGCGCATCAACCCCTCAATCGATGTGAACGAGAGCACGTCATTTGTGCTGGCCGCCAAGCGGGGTGGCGGACGCAGCGGCGTCGTGCTCTGGGGCGGCGGCAGCCCGAAAAATTTCATGCTCCAGACCGAACCGCAGATCCAGGAGGTTCTTCGCATCAAGGAGTTCGGTCAGGACTTTTTCCTCCAAGTCACTGACGCGCGCCCCGACACCGGGGGCCTGTCGGGCGCCACTCCAAGCGAGGCGGTGAGCTGGGGCAAAATTCATCCCACCAAACTCCCGGACGCCATCGTCTGTTACACTGACACAACTATCGCCATGCCTATCTTCACCCATTATGCCTTGGCGCGGCACAAACCGCGGAAACTCCGTCGCCTCTATGATCAACGCGAGGCCATGATGAAGGCCCTGGCCAAGGAATACTTCCTGCACAACAAGGTGGACATGCTCGGCGAGCGCACCGGGGGTTGAATCGAAGGGCACTGCATTAGGACACTGGGGACGGAGCGGAGTGGTGAGCGGGTTTGTCAGCGTCGCCAGCCACCCCGCTGAAGCAGCGGTTCATCGGAACGTCACCGCGGATTCTGAGACCTGCACATCTTTTTCTGAACTTTTTCCTTGCGCATAACAGATGAAGTCTCATAGTTCCAAAACAAATACTTCCTAAATTATGAAACTAATCAAAAGTATCCTTCATCCTACTACTCAAATCATCGCCATTGCCGCTGGCTGTGCCTGCACGGCCGATGCGGAGACGATTGCGGAATGGACGTTCGAAGACTCCTATTCGTATATCCAGGCAAGTTCCGGTCCGGGCACGGCGCTCACTGGAGTTCCGGCCGAGGTCGGCAGTGGAACCGCTTCGGGCCTGCACAGCAGTTCATCAACGAAGTGGACCGCCCCCATCGGGAATGGCTCCTCGCACTCGCTCAGCGCCAACAACTGGTCTGAAGGCGATTATTACGAGTTCGAGACCAGCACGGTTGGTTTCGATAACATCACCGTTTCTTATGACCAGACGAGCAGCTCGACCGGACCCGGGAGCTTCAGCCTCCAGTACAGCACTGATGGCCAGGATTTCACGCCGTTCCAGGGTTACAGCGTGCAGGAGAATGGCGGCTCACACGGTTCCTGGAATACGACCAGTTCTAATCCGGCCTATTGCTACTCATTTGACTTGAGCCCGGTTGCGGAGTTGAACAATGCGGCAAATGTTTATTTCAGGCTCGTTAATGCCGCGGGCACAACCCCCAGCGGCGGCAACATTGGCGCCGGCGGGGCCGACCGCATCGATAACTTTACGATTGGGGTGGCCGCCGTCCCGGAACCTCACGGTCTATTCATCCTGGGCGGGTTAGGCCTGCTGGGAATGAGTATGGTACGACGGTGGCAACGCGTAGGCTGAGGCCACTAAACCTGGCGCGCACGACCCGCTCACGGAGCTGATTGCGCGCGCCTCGACTCAACTCAGGCGCATCGGCATTACCACGTAGAGGAACGGCCCGTTGATTTTGAGGACCCCGGGACTCAATTCATCGATCAACTCCACGAACACCTCGTCCTGTGTCAGGGCGTTCAACGGGTCAATCATATACTTTGGATTGAAGGCGATGGCCAAGTCCGGGCCTTTGTAATTCACCGCCAGAGTCTCTTTGGCTTCCCCGATATCGGCGGAATTGGCGGTTATCTCGAGTTTGTTCTTGCCAAAGCTGAGCTTGACCGAATTCGATTTTTCGCTGGTCATGATCTCAGCCCGGCGCAACGCGTGCAGGAATTCCTCGCGCGCCAGCGCGATACGCTCCTTCATCTCCGAAGGAATAACCTGGCGGTAGTTAGGGTAGTTGCCCTCAATGAGCTTGGTAATGACCAGAATAGCGTCTCCGGCACCAGGATTCTCGCCAGTAAGCCTGAACGAGGCCTGATTCTCGGCATAGTGCATCTCTACCCCGCCTTTTGGCTGGAGCAACCGGTTAAGTTCATTGACCGTTTTGGACGGTACGATAAACTCCCCCTGGCTGGATTCGACAACCTCGACCTCTTCATCAGCTAAGGCTAGCCGTCGTCCATCCGTGGCGACCATGGTCAGCTTATGATCCTTGAGACTGATATAGATGCCGTTCAACACGTAGCGCGATTCATCCGTGGACATGGCAAACGATGTCTTGCGCATCATGTCCCGGACTGTCTCCTGAGAGAGCGTGACCTTCTTCTCCTCATTAAACGCAGGCAGTGGCGGAAACTCATCGGCGCTGAGTCCATGAATCTTGTAGAAGGAAGCGCCTGAGCGGATCGTACAGGCATGTTTTTCGTCCACCTCAAGGTCGATGTCAAGGTTAGGCAACTCGCGCACAATGCTGAAGAGTCTTCTCACTGGAACAGTGGAAGCGCCGGGCTTGTGAACCTTGGCTTCAACGCCACAGGAGATGGTGACGTCTAAATCGGTTGCCGTAAATTCAAGGCGGTTCTCCTGGGCATGCAGCAGCACATTGGAGAGGATCGGCAGTGTTGTCCGCGTGCTGACCACATTCTGAACTGCTTGGAGTCCATTGATGATTTGCTCCTTCGAGACGGTCAGGTTCATGCGTTGATAATATGTATATTGAGTTAACCCAAATCTTATCCGTATTAAGGGGTGTGAATAAGCCAAACAACCGGCGCTGTCAAGGTTGTCGCAACGACTTGCGTCGAAAATTCAGGTCTGAACAAAGCCTGTAAACTTTGGTCAACAGGGCGGAATTCCGCAAGTTGTTCACACTTCTTACCGCTCATTCACAAGGGGTTGGGCGCTTATTCAGACGTTGTGAACGCTCGATTACCGATGGCAGCACCGCCTCGACGAGGGCAACTTCCTCATGCGTCGATTCGCGGCCCAGCGAAAAGCGGACAAGCGAGTTCGCGGCTTCGTCGCCTAAGCCTAGGGCCCGGATAACGTGAGAAGGTTCAAGCGAACCCGCCGAGCACGCCGAGCCGCTGGAAGCACAGATACCCTCCAAGTCGAGTCCGGCCAGTAAGGCGATGCTGTCTGAACCTTCGGTGACAAAGGAGACGGTATTTGCCAGACGAGAATCTCGTGAGCCGACGAGCTGAACGCCTTCCAGGCGGTCCACCAACGCGATTAGGCGCTTGGCGAGTGGCATGAGTTTTTCACGGCAAAATACGGGTTCTGGGATGAAGAGTTCCATAGCGGTGACCAAGCCCGCAATCCCGGCGAGGTTTTCGGTTCCAGCACGGTGCTCATTCTCATGCGCGCCGCCGAAGAGCAGGGGTTTAGGGAACAGAGGTGATGCCGCGCAGAGCGCGCCGGCCCCTTTTGGTCCGTGGATTTTATGGGCGCAAACGGAGATCAGGTCGGCATTGAGGGATCCGACGTCGTCAAATGGCTCTTTGCCGAACCACTGAACCGCATCGGTGTGAAAGCGGATGCCGCGTTGGTGGCAAAGAGCGCCAATTCGGGCGATAGGCTGGATGGTCCCGATTTCGTTGTTGGCCGCCATGATGGAAACTAGCATGGTGTCCGGGCGCAGGGCTGATTCCAAGGCCTCCAGCGAGACGAGGCCTTCCCGATCCACTGGCAGATAGGTTACGTTGAAACCCTCGTTTCGGACGAGGTACTCACAGCAATGGAGAACGGCGTGATGCTCAATGGCGGACGTAACAATGTGCCGGCCCTTTGGCCTGAGCAGACGGGCTGTTCCCAGAATGGCCAGGTTCACGCTTTCGGTGCCTCCGCTGGTGAAGATCACCTCGCTGGGCTTGCAGCCCAGGACCAGTGCCGCACGCTCGCGAAAGTCGTCCAGGAGGGCGCGCGCCTGCCGACCGACGTGGTGGACGCTGGAAGGGTTGCCCCATACCTGATCGAGGACCGGCATCATGGCCTCTCGCACTCGCTCGTCGAGCGGAGTGGTGGCATTGTAGTCAAAGTAGATAGTCCGCATCGGTAAAGGATACCGGAAGGGCGGCGGCGACGCTACTGGCCGAGGGATAGAGCGAGCCTATCTCTTAACCCGAACATTTCATGCCACGAATAAAACGGCGATGGTCTGCAATCAGAGCCAAGCCGATGGCCAGAAGATGATTTACATCGTTTATCGAATATGGCATTCTTGACCCATGATCGCTGTCTTGCGCAGGCGCATCATGCAATCTGCCCCCGCGCCCAGAAGCCCCGCGGCGGGTGCGGGCGGTTTTACCCTGGTCGAGCTCCTGGTGGTCATCGCCATCATCGCCATTCTGGCCTCTCTTCTCCTGCCCGCCCTTAGCCGGGCCAAACAGGCGGCCGAGGGTGCTGCGTGCCAAAGCAACCTCCGCCAGCAAGGTCTTGGCCTGTCCATGTACGTCAGCGACTTCCGCGCTTACCCGCGCTTTTGTACGGCAAAACTCTTCATGACGTCGCCTTCGCCCGGCCCGTTCTGGATGGAATTGCTGCAAGGCTACGTCGGCAGCAAATGGCCGGCGGACAGCGTCGTCAAAGGAACGAAAGGGGAGGTGCTCGGCCCCAGCACTAATGGGATAGTAAACAGCGTTTTCGCCTGTCCGGGGTACGACCACGTCGGAGGCATTTATTACCATGCCGGGGAACCGCGGGGCACGTTCGGGGGCAATGGCGCTTATGCCTATAATGCGGCCGACGGAATTTCCATGAACATATTCGCGTTCGGAGGAGTGCCGCTCGGCCAGCCTTTCACCAATGACAGTCAACTCCGCCCCATCCGAGAAGCCGAGGTGGTCAATCCGAGCCGGATGATCGGCATCGGCGATTGCACAATCGTGGCCAACTCCTCCGCCGGGGATTCCGAGATCATGGGCATCACGGTCGCTCCCTGGCTGTGGCTCGGCTGGGAGGAGCACACGCCGCAAGGGCGCGCGATGATGGCAAGACACGGTGGCCGGTGGAATGAGCTGTTCTGCGACGGCCACGTCCAGGGCGGTGGAGCGAACGCGTTCTTCGACTTCAGCAAGGACGAGGTCGCCCGACTTTGGAACCGGGATAATCAGCCTCACCGGCAGTGAACCGGAACTGCGGGTGTAAGGGGGCTTTCTAGAGGCGTGGACAAGGGCGTCGGCGCTCCGATCGCATGGGTACGGCAGCCTGACCTGAGCAGTCCCAGGGGTTTTTTGTCACCGAATTGTCACCGAGCCGGCCTCGATTTGCCGCGTGGCAAGTGCAAGATTAAAGTGGCATGAGAACAGGCATCGACCAGGAACTGTTGACGGAGCGGTGGGACGCAGACCGGCTCGAATCGCCCGCGGATACGCGGCGAACGCGAGGGTGCGAGTCGGTCAGGCTGCCCACGGACCTGCGGGAGTGGGTGGATGCCGGAACGCTGCTTGGCTGGGTCGAGGAGGAGGTGGGGAGACTGAATTGGTCGCACCCGGAGTTGGTTGAATATCTGCGTCAGAACCCGGATTATCAGCCAAGAGTTATGCTGACTCTCCTGGCAGTGGCCTATCTTACGCAGACCTACTCCAGCGAGGCGCTCGTCAACCTGTGCCATTCTGATCCGCTCTTTAAATCGGCTTGCGGCGGCAAAGCTCCGTTTGCCGAGGAAATCTCCTCATTCCGGCGGAGGAACCGCGTGGTCGTTGAGAGAGTCCTTTCGCGAATATTCCAGCGCGCCATCCGGCACAGGTTCGGCCTGCACGAGAGCGTGCTCCCGCCCGAGTTGGGGCCAGATCTGCATAGCCTGGCTGTCGAACGTCTAGACATCGCCCGTCACATGGATGCATAGGTTTTGGGCGCCGGGGTCAGTCCTCACTTTTTCCGCAGCCATGGAGGGCGGAGCGGCGGAAAAAGGCGCAGGACTGACCCCGGCGCGAGGTTAGAAGGGGAAGCCGAGGGCGAACTGGACGGTGCCGGATGGATCGTGTGGCCGCGGGTTGAGGTTGTAGCCATATTCGAGGCGGACGGGGCCGATGAGGGTCCTCCAGCGGATGCCCGCCCCTACGGAGAACAGGCCGGTGTCGAAGGGATAATGGTCCAGGTGGCGCGCAAAGCCCAGGGAATCGGAAAAGATCACGAAGGACCATTTGGGTGTCAGCGCCTGCTCCAACTCGACGCTGGCCAGGGTGTAGGTCTCGGCCCCAACAAGCTGGCCCAGGGCGTTGCGTGGGGAGGCCTCCCCCTCGGTGTAGCCGCGGATGGAATTCTCGCCGCCCGGAAAGAAGCGCTTATTGAACGGAAGGTTTTGGGCGGCGCTTCCGAAACTGATGGCCACGCCATGACTAAGTCCCAAGCTGAGGTAACGTCCGCCGCCGAGTGGATGATACCAGGAAGGCGAGATCTCGATGCGCTCGTAGTTGACGTCGCCGGCCAGGTATTCAGTCGCCGTCTCCACCGAGGCGAAGACCTTGTAGCCACGGCGCGGATAGAGCGGGTTGTCGCGGCGGTCGAGCTTGATGTCGGCGGTGATAGAGCCGACCGCGGGGTTGGTGACGCCCTCGGTGGCAACTTCGGGGAAGGCGCCCAGGTCGAGGGCGTTGAGGATCTGAAAGTTGTAACGAAGGCTGAAATCGGTCGCCTCGGGCTTGAAGAATTTGTGGAGACCCACCCCGCCGCCGTACTCCAGACGAGTGAAGTTGATTTCTTGGCGGCGCAATCCGGAGGCGTTCACAAAAGTATCGATGTCGCGTCCGAGCAAGTCGGGCATAGTATAGACAAATTCCCCGCTGGAGGACTTGAAAGACTGGACGGCCTTGATGCGCACGTGGTGAGCCAGGCCCCAGAGGTTGTTCAGATCGGCCTCGAAGCCGCCGCGAAGCAGCTCATAACTGCCCCACCCGAAGAGCAGGTCAAACTCAAGCGTCTTACCCTCAGTCAGGTGATAATTCACATTGCGGACGTGCTTGCTCACCGGGTTGTAGGTCACATTAACATTGTTAAAGATGCCCAACTCGGCCAGCCGAACACGCCCGTCTTCCACCTGCACCGGGTTGAGCAGTTCGCCGCGCTTGACTCTCACCCGGCGCGACAGCAGCCATGGCCGAGTGCGCTTTTGGCCACCAAAGGTGACCTTGCCGATGCGGACCTTGGGGCCGCTCTTGACCGTCGCCTGGAGGTCCATCAGGACGCGGTCATCGACGCTCTGTTGGCGGAGCGTTTTCACGGAGACGGTCACGTCCGGGTAGCCATGGGCGTAGGCATTGGTTTTGAGGCTGAGGCTGTAGTCCTGCTCCCAGAACCTGGAAAAAACCAGATTCGGATATATAAGGTTGGTTCGGTTCGCTTGGGATGGCGCTTCGAAAAGGAACTCCTGCTTGACGGAATGGACGAAGTATTTCGGCCCCTGGCGCACCTGGACGCGGGCGGTTACGGCGCCGGTTTTGTCGTCGCGCTGGACGGACTGGACCGTTACCGTGGCAGCATGATAGCCATCTCGTTCGAGCACCTCCTTCACATTGGAGAGGCCAAGCTTGAACTTTTCCGGGGTGTAGATGCGCGACTTCTCGAGATGAAACAAAGTCTCGGTTTCCATGAAATAGGAGCGGGCCTCTTTCTGGGTAAGCGCCTCCAAGCCCTCGAACCGGAGGTCCTTGTAGAAATACAAGAGGCCTTTGCGTATCTCGAAGACCGCCTTCTTAACGCGGAGCGGGCGAGGCAAAGGATGATTGATAAGATTGGTGGCATTGACGGTCATTTCGTTCCCGTTGGCGAGCGTCAACCGGACTCTGAGTTCAGGCATGAGATAGCCGTCGCGTTTCACCCGTGCAGTGAGCAGCATGGCAGAGTCCTCGATGGTGCTCGCGTCGAGGTATTCCGGTTTCTTCCCTGGAAGTTCCAGTGTTCGCAGCATCCGCGCCAGGACGCGGTTACCCAGCAAACCGTAGCCGGAAACGGCCAGGACAGCGGGTTTGGGTTTGGGCTCGGGCTGATGCATAGCTGCGGCAAGGCAGGCCAAGGCCAGACCGAACCACAGAAGATGGGGTCGGTTCTTAGTATTGATAACTCGCTTGTACATCACCAGCCATCGAAGCGGAGGAGTTACCAATACTAAGAACCGACCCCATGTTACTTTGAGTACACGCGCCATTTGAAGCCGCCGTTGAAGGCACTGAACCGATCATATTCGCCGACGAGAGACCACCGCGGCGTGAGCTTGAATTCGACATGATAGGTTGGTTTGCCGGATTCGGAGATCTCCTCACCGGAACGGATCGTGAGGCGCTGCTCAGCCGATTGGCCAAGGCCGAGTTTTGCCAGGAAATCGCGCGCCAAAAAAATGGCCAGGGCCTGGGCGCGTTGCTGGGCAGTGAGGGAGAATGTGCCTCCCGGAATCTGGCCGGCGGTTAACAGCATCACGATCTGCTCGGAGGAGAGGGGCGGAGTCGAGGTGAACTGGACCGCCGGGGATTGGGCGGTGCCGGTGACCTCCATCTTGATGTCGTAGCCGAACTGTTTTGAACCGGCGGTGATTTGCAGTTTGGGCGTGTAGGGATTCTCGGGACTAATGGTGATCAAACCCTGCGTGACATCCAGATTGCCAAAAGGAAATCGGACCGTCCCGGAGTTGATGCGCACATCACCTAGGGCAACGGGGTTTCTTAGGGTGCCGTCCAGGTTGAGGTTGGCCGAGACCAGGCCGTTGAAGAGGGTGCTCTGCACTTTCAGAAACTTCGCCCCAGTAACGTGGACGCCCAGCCGCCAATTCTCCAGCAGCGGCGCCTTAATGCTGAAATAGGGCGGGCGCTGCTCGGGACTGGCCACTTTGCCAGGGACCAATTGGCTGAGATCGCTCAAGAAGAAGGAGTTGTGCAAATCCACCTGGCCAGACACCAGTGGGGGCGCCCCGTTGGTCTTGGCAACCAACAGGTTCAAGTTGCCGCGGATGACTGCCGCCGGTTCCCTGGCCAGAGGCACATTCGTCCCCTGCAGCGTCAGCTTGAACGGCGGCATTTTTGACTTCAGCCAGTTCGTGCCACCCAGCGCCGCGCTTCCGCTGAGCCGAACTGGCGCGCCGCCGATCCGGGCGCTCATCTTTTTCAGGCCCAGGTCCCGCCCCGCCAAGGCCAGCTCCAGGTTGATGTCGCGGATTGGCCCAAGGCTGGGCAACGGACGCGTTCGAGCGTTCGTAATGCTGAGCTGACCTCCAAATTGCAATCCCGGCAGCAACCGGACATCCGCTCGGAGCCGCCCTTGAGGAACCAAGATATTCCTGGCGAACGGTTCAAGGGCGGCTAGGTCTGCGTCCTTCACGCGGAGCTGGCCGGTCGCCTGCTGGAGGTTAACGAACGACGAAATCCCTGCCAGCCCGCTCTTATGCACCTGCTCAGCCCAAGCTGCTGGACGCATGGGATAGGAGCGCGGACGCCCTCCTCCGCGAGTGCGGGTTTTCGAAAAGGCGGACGAGGGCGTCCGCGCTCCTATCGCGACCTGAGCAGTTGCGCTGTTCTTCGACTTCCCCGAGCGACCAGGCTTCGCTCCTCGTCCCTGGGACCTCTGGTGATGCCCGGCAGATAACGCGGCCCACAGCGCCGGGTTGAACGGAACCTGGAGATTCATCTCCACGAGCTGGGTTGCGACCAGGAAATGGGCCTCTGTCAGGCGAAGGGCTGAGGGGTTGAATTGGAGGTCGCCTGCTATCGAGTTTATTGGCGGCAGGGCCATGCTCGAATTGGTCAATGCCACCTTCCGGACTTTGATTTGGAGTTGGCCGCTGGGGTCTTCGGGCGTTCCGCCGACGCGGAGACGCAGGTACGGCTTCTGGATGTGCAACCCGGTTGATTTGGCCACCTCATTCAGGAGCGCGCCGGTGGGCCGAATCGAGCCGCTCAGGCTCAATTGCCGGTGCGGCTGAACCACCAGCAGGCCGTTGGGATGGAGCGGATTGATGGCCAAGGGAAGGAAACCGCTCAGAGAGAGGATAGGCGTGGATTGGCCCGTTACCTCGAGCTGGCGCACGTTCATTCCCTGGGCACTCCCGGTCAGATTCAGCCTGGCACCCAGGGCAAGTTTGGCCGGCCCGCCAGCGCCAGCGAACGCCAGCGTGAAGGAAACAGGGCCGTTTGTCCATCCAGCGGAGAGAGAAAGGTGCTGGAGGGCGATCGCTGGAATGGACCTGACCGAAACTGTGTGCCCGGCGGCCTCCTGACCGCGTCCGCGGTTTGGCGGTGTCGAGGCGGAGGGAGCGGCCTGACTGCGTTCCCGGGAGAGAAAGTCCTCAAAGAGGCGGGAAGTGAGATGTCGGGCGGAGGCCTCGATTGAACCGGTGACGGGCCATTCCACCCTTCCCGAGGCGTGGATTTCGCCGCCGGGCCCCTGCCAATCCAGTGGGGTGAGACGCACGGATTCCCTGGCGCCCGGTCCGGGGTGGCTCATCGTTAGCTCGGCACTCTTTGCCAGGGCCAAGACCACCCGTCCATCCTTGCGGAGGGTAAGCTGAGTGAGGGCGAAATGTTGCCGTGAGGCGCCCCACTCCAAACCTCCTTCCAGCGACAGCCAAGATCCCCCTGCACCAAGGGTTAGCGCGGCCCGCTTTAGATTCTCCTGGGTTCCCTTCCAATCGGCGGCAAGACTGAGAGGACGGGACAGCGGATTCCTCAGGCCGGTGATTTTGGCCTCGCCTTGATGAGCGATGTTGGTAAGCGGGCCTTCAAAGCGGCCGGCCACGGAGAGAGTTTTGTAAGAATAGCCGGCGGGCAGCCACCGCTGCGCCAATGGCCCGGCGAACGTGAAATGGCCGCCCTCGATGCGTTTCTGCTCGGCTTGCAGTCGAGCTTCGACCGCGGCGGTTGAGCCGTCGCTAAAACTTGCGCGCGCCGTGGTGAGCGCCAGCCAGGGCCAGTCCAGGCCCCCTTCAAGCTGAAGCGTCTTAGCCTTCAATTCCGAGGTGCCGATACCTTCTCCCTCGATGGAAAAGTGCGCCCGTGGGTATTTGCCGCTACCGGGTGTGAAGCTGGCGCGTCCGTTGAGGACACCGGTCAGAACCATCCACGGTTGGCGGGCAAGGTCCGCGCTGACGTTCAATTCCGCCGGGGCGCGAAGCATCGGCCCGCTAAAATAGACTCTCAGTTCCTTTGAAAGCTTTGCCGTGAGCCAAGGCGCCGACACTTCGGCGGTTTCGATAGCCAACGATTTGGTGTCGCCGCGGGTATGAACACCGAGGTCGATGGGAGGAATATGCGCCTCTGAGTCGAGCGGTTGTGCCGTCGCCTTGACACTTACGGCGTAATTCCCCGATGCCCACTTCGCCAACACCGAACCAGTGATGTCGCGGTACTGACTTAAATGCACCGCCTCGGACGGAAGGCTAAAATGGGGCGCCTTGAAGCCGGCCTGGACCGGCAGGCTGCCGGTGCGCGCGAATTGGGCCTGGAAAGTAAATTGGTTGGTCCACCATTGGCCCGAGCCTTCAATCCTCAGCCCGGGCGCATTTGTGGTCAAGGCCACGTGCAGCTCAAAACTCAGGGAATGTGAAACCAACTGGATCTCGTGAGGGCCGCTTCCGTGAAGATTCGCGGACAGGACCGCCTCTTGCTGGTTGGCCGGCAGCACGATTTCGGCCCGCAACTCCCCATTGGAGAGTGTTATGGAGGGGAACGCGATGGTTTGGTGCTGCACCACGGCCGTGCCATTGGAGAGGATTCCGAGTGGAATGAGCTTTTGCAGGCGATCCAATTCTGAGAACAGCCCGGTCAGGGTGCTGTAAGTCGAATTCGAACTGCTGCTCTGCCCTCCACTGCTTAGCCCAAGCCGCCAGTCCTCGATCTGAAGGAATGGCAGAGGGCCTTTACGCGCCCCCATCTCCAGTTGCCAGCCCCAGACCGTTGGCGCCTTGGCCTCCACACTCGCGGCGTGGAAGCTAAGAGATTGGTTCGTGTAAGTGAAGCCGCGTAGCGCGAAGCGCCCGTATCCGAGCCTTTGATAGGTCTGGTAGGTGGCCCCCGCCTTCCGCGCCAGGGGACGAACTACCCACGGAAACCAGAGTGGCACGGCCAGCAGCAGCAGGATAAAACCCAGTACCGCGAGGCCGACGATCAGAAGCCATTTTCGCTGCCGTCCCCCAAATCGCATCGGTTAGAACGCAAACACTCTCCGCCACAAAGCTGTGGAGATCAATTGAGAATTGAGGCTGGCGTTGGAGTTGGCGCTGAGTCTGATGAGGGCGGTGCGGGAGGACCGGCTGGAGGAGTGGCTGGAGCGGTGTGAGAGCGCGTTGGCGGACCTGGTCCGCCTTGTATGGCCTTAATGGAACGTCCTCCGACGCCCCGTACCGGCGTCGGCTCAGGGGGATCACCTCTGGGCGCCGTATGCGCAAACGGGCAGAGGGCGGTTGAACAAGAACAGGAGCGATAACTCAAAACCGGGACCGCGCCTCTGCGGTCTTATTGCCTCCGGAGAGACCCGGTTTTACCTGGCGGCTCACAGGGAGAGCACATAGGTGATCAAATCTTCCTGTTGCCTGGCGGAGAGGTTGGACGTGTGCCCGTGCCGGTCAGCGGGGTTCATGACCGTAAGGACATCTCGAATCGTGGCGGCCGAGCCGTCGTGGAGGTAGGGCGCGGTGCGCCAGCACTCGATGAGGGTGGGCGTGTAGAACAGGTCGTTTGGCTTGTCGAAGGAGCGCCTTGTGCCGACATCGTGCCGCCGCCGGTCCGTGAACAGCGGCGGCGTGTGGCAGTCGGCGCAACCCGCGCGCATAAACACCCGCCGCCCCCGTTGCGCCGCCTTGGAGAGCTTCCCGTTGACCAGGTACGGGCTCGGCACGGGTTTGAGCGAGCGCAGGTAAGCCTCGATGGCCTTGACGGTCTCCGGCCGCGGCTCGGTGTAAAGGACGTGGCGCAGCCCGGCTCGGACGGCCCCGTCAAAGGTGGCGCGCACGCCCAGGCTCATTTCCCGGGGCGTTTCTGAGGCCAGCAGCAGGCTCCTCGTGTTCTTGGGATTGCCGATGCCGTCGTTGAGCAGGTCCCAGTTCAAGCCGTCCGTGCGCCCGTCCGGATGACAGGAGGCGCAGCTTTGCCACCCTTGGTGGCAGAGCGTGGCGTCGTTGAACAACCGTTCGCCCTTCCGCACCAGGCCGTGGTCGCCGGCCGCAGCCTGGCGGGAGCGCGAACGGCCCGCGAGAACCTGGCGCCAGCTTTTGGAGTGCGGCAGTCCCTGCCGCTTTCCATTCGAGCCGCCCGAGGGTCCCGAGCGCGCCGGGCTGCTTGGTGAAAAAGCGGTAGAGGACAACCGCACTCCACGACGCTGGCGCGAACTTGGCAGGGCCTCCAGGCTCGAAGCCGAAGGATGTCCAGCAAGCGGGATTTGTCCGGCAACGTTGTGGCTTCGCAGGCCCACCACGGCAATCGTATCCGAGAAGAACTCCGCCACGTAGGCCCTGCCCCCGCTCACGGCCAATGCCCGGGGGCCGTTCCCAGGGAGTTTCACCCGCGTTCGAATCCAATCGAGGAACCCAAAATCGGTTACGAAAGCCTCCAACGGAACCTTGGCGAGCTTCTCTTCCAGCGCGCGGGCGTCGATGATGCTCAGTTCGTGCGTGCCAGCGTGGGTCACAAGCAGCCAGTGCCCCTCCGGTGTCCACGCCACCGCCCACGGATTGGCCGCCCCACGCCGGGCGTCGTCCAGCAGGACGGTTGCCTTCAACGTGTCCGCAGCCCTGGTGCCACCCGCCAGTGACCTGCGCGCCAACTCCCACCTTGAAGGGGTCGGTTCTCCATGTTTCCACATTTTGACTTGGGTTCTCGGCCGTTGCCACTACACTGAGCACCATGGCGAGAAAGCTCCGACTTCAATATCCGGGCGTCATCTGTCACGTGATGAGCCGGGAATGAACACTACGGCAGTATGGCGAATATGGCGACATGGAGAACCGACCCCTTTAGGGTACCTGGATCCTCCGGGTGGCGGGCTGGAGGAAAGCCAAGGCCGCTTATACTCTCGGCAGGTGGGATCTTGCTTGCTACCGGTGCGGCAAAGGTGCGCTAGGGCCTGCGCCGCTAACCCAACTGCGATGAAGCCGAAAGGGTGCCTAACCACGCCGATGAATGAGCCGCTCGCCTACCAGCGGGCTGGAACATCGGACGTGCGTGTTTCGTCGCGGCTCACGTGGGTCGCCGCCTGCCTGATGCGCGGCGTCGGCACAGTGCTTCTCTGCGTTGCCGGTCTTAAGGTGGTCAGCGCTTTTTCTGGCGTTCGGTACCTAAGCCACCCGGACCCGGTTTTGGAATTTGTTACGAACCGCTTCGTGTTACTTGGGGCAGCCCTGATCGAGTCGCTCGTCGCGTGTACCGCCCTAACACTACAGCGACACTTTGAGTGATTTCCACTTTTTAAGGTTTTTCATCCTGCGCTTGCGGTGCGAGAGGTAGGCCTGGTAGTTGCGCCCGTTGTGATACCTCACCACGATCAGAAGGTACCC
>JAJYHY010000155.1 GCA_021784555.1 bacterium | reverse complement strand
TCGCCAGTTGATAGTAATAGTTGTCTTGGTGGCCGCCGCGCATCGGCTCGCAGTCGCGGCTGTACTCCTCCGTATATTCATCGACGAACAGGCCGCCGGGGTAGTAACAGTCCGCGTCGGTGTAATGATTGGCTATCACGAAGAGCATCGGTGCTGAAAAGGCCAGGGACAAGAGAAATCGCCCACCGATGGCAAGCCCAAGCCAGGTTCTCCACCACTGTCTTTCCCCCGTGCTGCCGGGCGATAATGTGCTCCAGGTGGAAGGGTTCCAAAGGCGGCCGCCAGTCCGGCAGCCGCCAGTATTCGCCACGCCCGCCAGCCCGCTCCCGGACTGCTTGGCAAAGAGCCTCCTGGCTCACTGCCGGACAGAGACGACCCGGCGCTCGGCCCTCAAACGCAAGGTGGCCAGCATGTCGCCCAATTCGATGAACCACTCGTACTCGCGGGCTTCCTCCGCCCCAAGCTGCCCCTCGTTGGCCTCTCGCGCCAGCAATTCGAGCCGTTCCTTGGCTCGGTCGTCGAGCTGCAGAGTCGCCAGCGCCCGCAGGGTCTGGGCGTCGAGACAATCCGCCGCCGGTTCGAGCAAACTATCGCCCACTCCGCGCACAACTCTCTCTTTTGCGCTCCTTGCGTTCTTTCGCGGCTGTTTCGTGGTTCTGGCCGCGGTCCTGGCGAGATCACCAGCAATTATGACTCTCAACAGCGGTCGGCTGTTCGCTCAGGTGCCATTGTTAGTCCTGAAATCTCTTCTTGTAACTGACATTTTGGCGATGATTTTGGCGTGAGATTGTCACTTCAAGCGGAGCTTCTCGCCCATCCCTGCGTAGTTCTTCCGGCTTTTGAATTGAAGGAATGGACGCTCCGAAGGGCCATGCTCAGGGTGAAATTGTCAATGCCCGGAGTTCGACCGTCCTCTTGGCCGCGACAATAAAATACGCGGCCGCGTATTTTATTGTCGCGCCCAGCGGCGGGTGCAACCCCCGGCCAGAGCGATTCCCAAGGCGCGTCTGTCCAATGCAAGGGCGAAGAATGGGGGCCCATCTGTGACGCCTTGTGACGCTTTTGTGACGCTTCAAATCGGCCTAAGTCATTGATTACCAATATTTGTTACGTTGTGACGATTCCAGGGGGTACATATACTCTCTCCCCCTCCACCGCTGGCTATTGGCTGTTCACTGTTCGATGCTGGCGCACGTCCGTACATCGAAAGAGGATTGCGGGCGGTTGATGGCTCGTGGTAGGCTACGGCCCATGAAAGACATCCCAATTCGCAGACGTGACTTTTGCAGGCTCCTAACCGCCGGCGCCGGTCTGGCGGCGGTCTCCTCTCCCTTCATCTTGAGCAAGGCATGGGCCCAGGAAACCTCGGCTTCGGCAGGCGGAACGGCCACCAGCTTTCCCGCAGCGGATTGGGAGGCGGTGGTGCATGAAGGTTGGGGAACCTCGGAGGGCGGAGCCGGTCCGGGCACATGGGACGGCGTCACGTTGGACTCGCCGTCAATTCCAGGACTGGCGGGCGAAGGGCCATTCAAGGCGGATTGGGATTCCCTGCTGAACTACGAGGCGCCGGACTGGTATCGCGACGCCAAGTTCGGCGTATGGGCGCATTGGAGCCCGCAGTGTGTGCCGGAGGACAGCGACTGGTACGCACGCAACATGTATATCCAGGGCAGCGGCCAGTATAGGAACCAGGTTCGCCATTACGGCCATCCCTCGACCTTCGGTTACAAAGACCTCTGCGCCCAATGGACATTGTTGAACTGGGAGCCGGAGGCCTTGATTGAACGTTACAAGAAGGCGGGCGCGCGATTGTTCATCGCCTTGGCCAATCACCACGACGGCTTTGACGCCTGGAACTCCAAGCACCATGCCTGGAACGCCCACAACATGGGACCGCACCGCGACGTGGTTGGCGATTGGGCGGCCGCCGCGCGCAAGCAGGGCCTCCGCCTCGGCGTGACGGTGCATGCGGCCCGCAACTGGTGGTGGTTCCAGGTGGCGCACCTGTGCGACAAGAACGGCCCGATGGCGGGCGTGCCTTATGACGGCCGTCTCACGGTGGAAGACGGCAAGGGCCAGTGGTGGGAGGGCTACGACCCGCAGCAACTCTACTGCCGCAAGCACAGCATCCATGAGAACCCCGACGAGGCCTATGCGCGCAATTTCTACAACCGCGTCCGCGACCTCATCGACCAGCACAACCCGGACCTGCTCTATTTCGACAACACCTTGCTGCCGCTGGGCTGGGCCGGAATGAACATCGGCGCCTACTACTACAATCACAATCTGAAGATGACGGGCGGGAATATGGAGGCGGTGCTGAACGTGAAAGGCGTTCCGGACCGATTGGCCAAGGCGGTTGTGGCCGATTACGAACGCGGGGTGACCAACCGCGTCATGCCCTATGCCTGGCAATCCGAAACCTGCATCGGCGATTGGCATTACAACCGGTCACGATTCCTCCATCATTCTTACATGAAACCGGGCCAGGCCATCCATTGGATGATCGACGCGGTGAGCAAGAACGGCACCTTCATCCTCAACGTGCCCGGCAAGCCGGACGGCACCATCGACGCGGACGAGAAGGCCATCGTGGATGCCATTGGCGACTGGATGCGGGTCAACGGCCAGGCCATCTATGCTACGCGGCCCTGGAAGGTCTTTGGCGAGGGCGCGCACCAGGCGAAGGGCGGGGCCTTTGCCGGCAGAAGCACCGGCGCGCTCGACGCGCGAGACGTTCGCTTTACGCGTAATAAGCGCAATGACACGGTGTACGCCATTATCCTCGGCTGGCCGGAGGAAGAGAGTTTTGTCGTCAAGAGCCTGGGCACGGGGGCATCCGCCCAACCCGGCAGGGTGCTGAATGTCGAGCTGCTCGGCTGCAACGAAAAACTCACCTGGAACCAATCGGACGAATCGCTCACCGTCCGGAAGCCCGCCGCCAAACCTTGCGAGTTTGCTTACGCGCTCAAGGTGAGCTTAGCGTGAACGAGCGGTTGCGCCGGACAAAACGGTTCGTACGGAAGGCGCCGGGGTCAGTCCTGCACCTTTTTCCACCGCTTCCCTTCCTTCACCGCGGAAGAAGTGAGGACTGGCCCCGCGCCTGACCGACACTTTTAATGGCAGCCCGCGAGGCTTCGTAAGTTGATTTTCACCTGTTCACAAGTAATAGTAATAGGGATGACCCCGCTGCCGGCGTCGTGGAGCGCCCGCGCGGCTGTCCAACCCGGTTGCTATTATGGAACAAACGACAACGGTTCAAGCCCAGGCGCCATCTCCGGCCACCTCGCCCGCCACCGCCGTAATCTATTCCCGTCACCATCCTTTTCCATCCGAGCTTATCAGGCATGAGCGCCTGACGGGCCCCGGCTCCTTAAAGGATACGCGGCATTTTGTCTTGAACCTGGGCGGCAGCGGTCTGACCTACACCCCCGGCGATTCGCTGGGGGCCTTCGGGGGCAACTCGCCCGCCTTGGTGGAGGAACTGCTCTCGTTGCTCGGATTTGATGGGGACGAACCGGTGACCACCGCCAACGGCAAGCAGACCGCTCTCCAGGATGCCTTGCGCCGGGACTACATCGTCAACCGCGCCAACCGCAAGATCCTGGGCGGTCTGGCCGAGCGGATGCCCCAGGGCGAGGCGCGCAACCGGCTGATGGAAATTGTCGATAACGGCGACCTGCTTTGCGAATATATCGAGACGCGCGATTATGTGGACATTCTGCGGGAATTTCCCCAAGTGCGCTTTGAATCCCCGGCGGCGTTTTTGGCCCAACTCTCGCCCGTGACGCCCCGTCTCTATTCCATCGCCTCCTCCTGCCAGGCCCATCCGGGCGAGGTGCATCTGTGCGTGGCCGTTGTCCGCTACGACACCCATGGTCGCCAAAAGAAGGGTCTGGCCTCGGGGTTCCTGGCCGACCACGCGGGGATGTTTGTCAAGAGCGTTCCGGTCTATGTACAGCCGTCGCGCACTTTCCGCCTCCCCGCCGACGGCTCGCGCGACATCATCCTGTGTGGTCCGGGCGCGGGCATCGCGCCGTTTCGCGCGTTTTTGGAGCAGCGCCTGTTGGAAGGGGCGACCGGACGCAACTGGCTCTTCTTTGGCGAACAGCACCGGGCTACGGACTTTCTGTACGGGGAGGAATTTCTGGACTACCAGCGGCGGGGCCTGTTGTATCGGCTGGACCTGGCCTTTTCGCGAGACCAGGCGCACAAGGTGTACGTCCAGCACCGGATGCTGGAGAACGCGAAAGAGCTCTGGACCTGGCTCCAGGCCGGCGCCTATTTCTACGTCTGCGGGGACGCCAAACACATGGCCAAGGATGTTCACCAGGCGCTAATCGACCTTGCCCGAACCGAGGGCGGTCTCTCCGTCGAGGCCGCCGCCCAGTATGTGAACGTGACCCTGATGCGGACCGAGAAACGATACTTGCGGGACGTGTATTAAACCCGAGGGATTTGCGATTTTAGATTTGCGATTTGCGATTTGAAAGGCGGCCTCCGGACCGGGACCGAAAAATCGTGCGTATGCACGAAAAATCCGTTCTCCCTTGGTCCAAGGGGCGCGTTCGCGACTCAATCGCAAATCTAGAATCTAAAATCACTTAACGGTGCCCGTCCAGGCGATTCAGTAGCTCCTGTGCCAGCAGTTCATAAGCGGCGGCGCCGGGGTTGTATTTGTCGTAGTGGATAATCGGCTTGCCGAAGCTGGGCGCCTCAGCCAGCCGGGTGGCGCGGGGGATCATCGTCTCGAAGACCTTGTCCCCAAAATGGTCGCGAACCTCGCCGACCACCTGTTGCGCCAGGCGGGTTCGGCCATCAAACATGGTCATGACCACCCCCACCAGTTCCAGCCGCGGGTTGATCTGGTTGTCGTGCAACTGGGCCATGACCCGGTTGAGCATGGAAATGCCCTCCAGCGCGTAGTATTCGCATTGCAGGGGCACCACGACGCCATCCGCCGCGACGAAGGCGTTGAGCGTCAAAAGCCCCAGTGACGGCGGGCAATCCACCAGCACCAAGTCATGCCGCCCGGATTCCACCACCGGGCGCAGCGCGCGTGTGACCCGCTGCAGGTTTTCACTGGCGGTAGCCAACTCTACCTCCAACCCGCACAGGTCAACCTCGCTCGGAATCACTTCCAGCCGCTCGAAGGCTGTGGCGCGCACTTTCTCCTGGAGGGCGCCTTCCCCCAGCAACACCTGGTAGGCGCTGGCCCCCTCGGTCTTCTCCAATCCCACGCCGCTGGTGGCGTTGGCCTGCGGGTCAAGGTCGAAGAGCAACACCCGGCGCCCCACCGCCGCCACACACGCCGCCAGGTTCACCGCCGTGGTCGTCTTGCCCACTCCGCCTTTCTGGTTGGCGACCGCTATCACTTTTGTTGGCACACCCCAGATCTAGTAAAAGGGCGCCCCACATTCAAGGCCGCCGCGCCCAACCGCGTACCTCGAGGCTATCCGAAAAAGGGCCATCTTGATCGAATTCGCCTGATTCTCGATTAAGCGGCCGACGAAGTCGGCGATAAAGTGAACTCGATCGGGCCCATTCGGAGAGCCTCTAGCTCAGGCTCTCTGGGCGGCCCATTGATCGCGCGCAAACAAGAAGCCCCCGCCGACATAGAGCCCTCTCACCTGGAGTGTCTATAGGGTCCGACCCGGAAGGCACCGGACGGGGGTTTAAAACGCGGCCGAGAACTTCCGCAGACTCGGAGCGGTAATGGCCAGCCGATGCGCTTGGCGCAGTCGGGCCTCATCGGTGAGATCCTCCACCTGCTCACGCACCTCTTCCCCCACGTCGCCAAAGCGCGTCTCCAGCGCCTCCAGCACCGCCTGACGCCGCGCCTCCAGCAACCCCTTGGCCTGACCTTCCTTCAGCCCCTTACTGCGGCCTTCCTTACGGCCTCTTTCCATCATCACGGCCTCCCACGGCCATGGCAGTTCGTCAATCGTCATAACTCTCTCTTCGCCTTGCAGTTTATCCCACTCCTCCACAAACCGCAATTCCAGTTCCTCCGGCAACCGCGTCAGCCAAATCATCACCTTCGCCAAATCCCGGACCTTTTGTTTGTCCAATCCGCCCCGCCTCAATTGATGCACCAACCGGAACCGCTCCTCGTAGCGAAGCTCCGGCTTGCCCCGCGTCTTCAGCGCGGCCTGGTGCGCCGCAATCACCAGCGCAAAGGGATTGCCCGTCCGCTCAAACACCCCTACCGGGTCGGCACAGTCCAGCACCTTGAATATGGGGAACTCAAAATGCCGGATGCACCCTGCCAACTCTGAGTGGTACACGTTGGGCCGCCAGTGTGACGCTATCCTGCCTCAAGACCCAGCGCTCGACAAGGGTTTTTATGGTCGAGAGAGGCGTTCCGGCGCATGATACAATTCGCCGTTCCCTTAGGTTGATTGGTGTACAAACTGCGAACAGGCCGGGAGTAACCCTGGAATAACTCCCATCAAATCGGATTTGCACGAGGGCTGAAAATCGCGTTTGGTAGTCGAATGATTGATTCGATAGCGCACGAGGTTGCCCAGCCGGCGCCCGATCTAAAAAGGGCGCCCCCTCGGAAATCCGCCACGGCGGCCAAAGTGGACCGGCTCCCTCCGCATTCTCCCGAGGCGGAGCAGGGCGTGCTCGGCTGCGTGCTGCTTCTGCCCAATGAATGCATGGGGGAATGCATCGAGCGGCTCAAGACCGGGACCGAGGCCTTTTACGACTTGCGCCACCAGACGATTTTTTCGGCATTGGCGGAGATGTACGACGCGCGGGAGGCGATCGACCTCATCACGGTGCAGCAGCGGCTCAAGAACAAACAACTGCTCGAGCAGGTGGGGGGGCTGGCTTATCTATCGAGTCTGCCCGACAGCGTGCCATCGGCGGCCAATCTTTCCTACTACCTGGATATCCTGGTGGAGAAACACCTGCTGCGGAAGATGATCCAAGCCTGCACGGGTGTCGTCACCCGCGTCTATGATTACGAAGGCGAAGTGGACGCATTGATGGACGAGATCGAGCGGGACATTCTGCGCATCAGCGAATCACGCGTTCAGGTTCACACCAGCACGATCAAGGAACTGGTCAAGAAGGCCATCAATACCATTGAGGACTTCCACCAGCGCCAGGGCGCCTTGACCGGCGTCGGCACCGGTTTCCACGACTTGGACAAGATGACCAGCGGCCTTCATGGAGGAGAAATGATCGTGATTGCCGCGCGGCCCAGCATGGGCAAGACCTCGCTGGCGATGAACATCGCCGAGCACGTGGCCATCGAACAGCGGTTGCCGGTGGGAGTGTTCAGCCTTGAAATGACCTCCGAATCGCTCGTCCTGCGCATGCTCTGCTCCCGTTCGCGGGTCAATATGCGCAACGTCCGGGAAGGCTTTTTGGCCGAACGCGACTTTCCGAAACTGACGGGCGCGGCGGGCAAGCTCGCCAACTGCCCGCTTTTCATTGACGATTCCTCCGGGCTGTCGATTCTTCAATTGCGCGCCAAGGCGCGGCGGATGGCCCAGCAATACGGAATCAAGCTTTTCGTCATTGACTACTTGCAACTCCTCCATTCTACTTCGCGGCGTGCAGAGAACCGCCAGCAAGAGATTGCGGACATCTCCAGCGGCATCAAGTCCCTGGCCAAGGAACTGAATGTCCCGGTTATCGTCTTAAGCCAGTTGAACCGGGAGTTGGAGCGTGAGAAGAACCGCAAACCTCGGCTGTCGGACCTGCGTGAGTCGGGCGCCATCGAGCAGGATGCCGACGTCGTCGGGCTGCTCTACAAGCCCAGCAGCGATGACGACGAGAGCGGGGCAGCCTCCTCGGACGAAGAGGCTGCTCCGGTCAACTTGTTGATAGCCAAGCAGCGCAACGGCCCGACCGGTGATGTTAATTTAACTTTTTTGAAGTGTTATACGCGTTTTGAGAGCGCCGCTAAAGTCAGTGACGAAGACGTGCCGATGTGAACACTGCTTCCTTCGGGCGCCCGCCGTGCTGCTATGTCTGCTGCTGGCGGCTTTCGCTCCCATCAGTTCAGGCCAGACCTCCTCTCTGACCATCGCCAAGGTCCTCATTCAGCACGTCGGCCCGGCCAATGTCAGCGATACGCTTATCCGCGCCCATATCCGCGTCAAGCCGGGCGACCAGTATCAGCCGATGGCCGTCGATGACGACGTCCATAGCCTCTACGCCACGGGCCTGTTCCGCAATGTCCAGGTCACCCTCGACGCCTCCCCGCAGGGCCTCATCCTGACGTACAAGGTCCAGGCCAACCCGCGCATTACCGAGATTCGGTTTGAGGGCAATAAAAAGTTCAGTGACGCCAAGCTGCGCCGGAAAATCTCTTCGAAAGAGGGAGAACCTTTCGACGAGCAAAAGGTGTTCACCGACAGCCAGGACATCCAGAAGATGTACCAAAAGGTGGGCTACTCCGGCACCACCGTAAAATACACTTACACGGTCGATGAAGCCGCCGGGCGCGCGACGGTCACCTTCCATATCCACGAAACTCCGAAGGAAAAGATAGTCCGGGTCGATTTCGTAGGCGCCAAGGCCTTTTCGCAGCGCCGGTTGCGAAGGGTCATCAAGACTCGGAAACACTGGATATTCTCCTGGTTGACGGGCAGCGGTGTCTTTAAAGAGGAACAATTCGAAGACGACAAAGAGCGATTGGCCCAGTTCTACTATGATCACGGCTACATCGACTTCCAGATCAAGAACGTCCAGTTCCTTCACCCCACCCCGCACAAGATGGCGATCCGCTTCATGACCGACGAGGGCACCCAATACAAGGTCGGCGCGATCAAGTTTACCGGCAACCAGTTATTTTCCACAACTCAGATTACCAACGGCCTCCGCCACCTTCCTCGCATCCAGACCGACGTGACCAAGAAGCCCAAACTCGGCCCCAATGGCCTGCCGATGGATGTCGGCGACACCTTTACCCCGCAGGGCATGCGCGATGATATCCAGGCCGTCGAGGATTTCTACGGCGCTCGGGGCTATATCGACGTCACCACCGACGAGGGCAACCTCACCGTCTCCCGCATCCCCAACATAGAGACGGGGACCATGGATCTCGAGTTCAAGATCAACGAGGGCCAGAAGTCCCGGATCGAGAAGATCGACATCCGCGGCAATGTCGTCACCAAGGACAAGGTCATTCGGCGTGAGCTGGCCGTGTACCCCGGTGAGACCTTTGACATGGTGCGCGTGAAGTTGAGCCGGCAACGGCTGCTGAACCTCAACTATTTCTCCAGGGTCGATGCCCGCTCTGAGCCGACGAGTGTGCCCGATCTCAAGAACCTGGTCGTCAGCGTGGATGAGAAGAACACGGGCAACTTCACCCTCGGCGCCGGGTTCAGTTCCATCGATGAACTGGTTGGCTTCGCGGAGGTTTACCAAGGCAATTTCGACCTGTTTAATCCCCCCACCTTCAGGGGCGGCGGCCAGAAATTCCGCCTTGATGTTCAGCTCGGCACCCTCCGGCAGGATTACTCGGTATCGTTCATTGAGCCTTGGTTTCTGGGTCGCAAGCTCGCCCTGGGCGTGGACCTCTATTACCACGACTGGGATTTCCAGAGCCCGAACGACATGTACGATGAATACCACGTGGGTGGCCGCCTCAGCCTGACTCGCGCCTTGGGCAGCGAGTTTCTCATCGGCAGCGTCTTTACGACCCTGGAGGACGTGGGCATCACCTTGAACAGCCCTTACTCGGCCAGCGCCAACAATGTTCCCACCGACATCCTCAATGAGACCGGCTACACCTTTCTCCCGCGCCTTGGCGCTTCCATCGCCTACGACACCCGCAACAGCGTGGAGCTGCCCAACAAGGGCCAGCGCACGGAGCTATCTACCGAGTTCGCGGGCGACCCCAGCGGCGACAGAGAGTTCTACAAGCTTGAGTTGAAGACGGCATGGTATTTCCGCGGCCTTGCCAAGGGCCATGTGTTGGAACTGGTCGGAGACACCGGCATCGCCGATAGCTTCACCGGGTCGGATGTCCCCTTTTACGACCGCTACTACCTGGGCGGCCTCTACACCTTGCGGGGATTTGATTATCGGATGGTCAGCCCTCGCGGCACGACGCCCAATGGCTTCCCCTCTAACGAACCCATCGGCGGCGATACCTTCTGGTTCGGCTCGGCGGAGTACAGCATCCCGATCATCTCCCGCCTCCGCTTCGCGGTGTTCTACGACATCGGCTCCGTCCAGGCCGACCCTTACAGCTTTGATATCAGTAACTTCAGCGACAATGCCGGCGTCGGCCTCCGGCTCAATCTGCCCATCGGCCCCTTGCGCCTGGATTATGGCATCCCTATTCACCACGACAAATACAACGGCAGTTCCGGCAAGTTCCAATTCGGTGTCGGCTGGCACCGTCCCTTCTAACGGCTTCCTCTTATGAGAAGATTCATGACTGCTCAGGTCAAGGCGCCCGACGCCTGCGCTAGGAGCGCGGACACCCTCGTCCGCGTCTCCAGAAACCCGCAGTCGCGGACGAAGGCGTCCGCGCTCCTATCACCACCTGGGCAGCTACGAATATCCATGCGCAACGCCTTTTTCGGCTTGCTCGTTGTCTATGCCTTGACCGCCGCCGCTCAGGCGCAGACCCGTGTCGCGACCGTGGATGTCTCCACGCTCTGGACCAACTATTGGAAACGCTCCCAGGGCAACACCGCCGTCCACGCCCAAATGGCCGACAAAAAGAAGCAGTTCGACGGCATGGTCGCCCATTACAACGAACTGCTGGCTGAACATCAGAAGCTTCTCGACGCCGCCAACGATCAAGCCGTCTCCGCCCAGGAACGCGCCCGGCGCCAGGAGCAAGCCGACGCCAAGCAACAGGAGATCCGCGATGCCGAAGACACCCTCCGCCTCTTCAAAAAGCAGTCCCAAGAGGCCGTGGAGGAGCAAATGACCCGCATGCGCCAGAGCATCCTTGACGAGATCTTTTCCGTTGCCAAAGCCAACGCCTCCGCCGGCAATTACAATCTCCTCATCGACTCGTCGGCTCCGAGCGCGGACCAGACTCCGGTGGTCCTCTATGCGAACACCAAGCGCCATGACCTCACCGGCGCGACTCTCAAGCAGCTCAACTCCACCGCGCCGCCCGACTTCGTCGGCGGCGCCGGCTCCGCCACGAACCAGCCGGACAGCGGACCGGCCAGGTGATGCGCCGGATTTGGGTTGGCGTCGCCTTATTTCTCTGGTTTTCTGTGATCTATGAAAAAGCTATTTTGGAAAGCATTTGCCGGCTTAATGCTCGTCTCGCTGCTGTGCGGTTCGGCCCAGGCCCAAACCCGCATCGGGACGGTCGATCTGCGAACGGTCTTTGATAAATACTGGAAGCGCCAACAGGCCGATGCCGCCATCAAGGCGCATGTGGCCGACCTGCGCAAGCAGTTCGACAGCATGTACAACGATTACAAGAAGAGCGCGGACGAGTATCAAAAGGTTCTCGACAGCGCCAATGACCAGGCTGTCTCCGAGGGCGAACGCGACCGCCGCAAGAAAGAGGCTGAAGCCAAGCTCAAGGACCTCAAGACCACGAAGGACAGCCTGGACGAATACAACCGCCAATCCCGAGCCACGGTGGATGAGCAACTCAATCGCATGCGGGCCAGCATCCTCAAAGAGATCCAGGCGGTGGTCAAAGCCAAGGCGGAGGCGGGCGGTTATTCCATCGTGCTCGATTCGGCGGCAGTGAGCGCCAACCAGACCCCCATCCTGCTCTACGTCAACAACCCGCAGAACGATCTCACCGAGGCCGTACTCCAGCAACTCAATGCCACCGCGCCCCCGGGCTTCACCAATTCCCCATCCTCAAGCATGTCTGGCACTGGAAACTGATCGCGGAGTTCCCCCGAGCCGTTTGTCTCCCCGCCAGGTTGTGACGTGCGGCGGTCCACTGCCGCTTTGGCACTGCGGGCGACGGCGCGGCGCGTGGGTGGACACGTCGGACCCGTCTGACAATCAATCGCAAATCTACAATCGCGGCTGTTCCCTCCTCACCTTGAGGAGAATTGCGCCGTGGGCAGGCACGGGCACCTCGAGGCCACCTTCCAACAGCCCGAAGTCCTTTCGCAACCAGAGGTCGCGCACGTGGAGCCGGCCCGAGAGGCCAAGCTGGGACCAATTCACCCGAAGGCGCTGCTCGAGGTCGTCCCGGTTGAAGAGGCCGACCGCCATTGAGCCGTCCGCCAGTTTCTTGGACCATATCGCGGAATCTTGCGTTTGCGTAACGGGATGGCCTGCCGCGCCGAGGGCGTCCTGGCTGACGGCGAGCACTGCCGGATTGGTTAGCAGCGCGAGTGTCCAGGGGTCATTATCCGGGAGGTTGCCGTCCATCATGAGCGGGGATGGCAGAAGCGCCCAGAGCGAGAGCACGGCGATTTGTTCGTTCCTGGTGAAACGGGTTCGACGGTCGGGTCCCACACTGCGGCCATGAATCGAGAGATGGCCGAGCGGCAACATGTCCGCATCCGGCCAATGACCCGGCCCCGGGTAGTCCTGCCAGCGTTTGCCCAGAACAAATTCGTGGTCCAAGGACCTCCAATTGTCCCAGAAATCGCCCGAAACGCGCCAGAGATTGGCATGGCGAACGACGTGCGCCGCGTCCGCAAAGGGCGTCTCGCCCGGGGAGAGGCTGAACACGATGGAGCGCCCGCACCTGCCGATTGCACGATGCACCGCCTCGATCTCGTCCTTGTGATAGGGTGAGGAGGTATCGTCCATCTTCACGTAGTCCACACCCCAGGAGGCGTAAAGGTCGAAAACCGAATCATAATAGGCCTGGCCGGCGGGAGTATTGCCCCGCACGCCGAACATGTCCGGGCACCAAGGGCATCGGTCGTTCGTATTGGCGGCGGCTCTCGCGGTGTAATCGGAACCGGCGATGGGCAAGTTCGCCTTGACCGCATTGCGCGGGATGCCACGCATGATATGAATGCCGAACTTAAGGCCCAGGGCGTGAATGCGGTCGGCCAGCGGCTTGAATCCGCCTCCGTCGGCAGCGGAGGGAAAGCGGTTGGGGGCCGGCAGCAGGCGGCCAAACGCGTCCATGGCCAGCTTGGCCCCTCTCCGGCCATTGGGGTTGTTGTCGTGCGCGCCGGGGTCGTACCAGCGGTAGTCCACCACAACGGTGTCCCAGCCAAAAGGCTGCATCTTTGCCGCCAGATAGCGGGCGTTGGCCATGACTTCCCCTTCAGTGACGTTGTCGCCGAAGCTATCATAGCTGTTCCAACCCATTGGCGGCGTGAGCGCGATTTTCTTGCCGGCAACAACGTGGATAACGCGCTCATCCTGGCCGGCATAGTTCTCCACCGTTATCCGAATGCGATAGTCCCCATTCTTCACCAGGCTGCCGGTGAGGGTGCCGGTCGCGGGATTAAGAGCCAGCCCCTCCGGCAGCGAGTCTGCGGAAAACTTCAGCGGCCGTTCGCCCGAAACCGGCACCGTCCAAATCAATGGCGTTCGGGTCCGGATGCCTACAATGTAGGGAGGATGGATTTCGGGCCGTTCGGGTGCCGGAGCCATGTCGATGGACAACTGGCGCGAGGTCCACACCGTCGTGTCAGGGGCTACGCCCGAGACTTTCGGCTTGCCCCAGCCCTGGGTCGCCTTGGACAGGTCCAGCGAGGAAAGCCAGACGGTTTGGCCGGCCTGGGCGGAGCGGCCCGGCATGAGCAAGCACAGGGAGAGCAGGAGTGTGGATAGGATAGTTGTATTCATCATCTGTCCTTTGGTTTTGGCGTCACGGGTGCGCAAATCATGCATGGCAGGAGCTTCTGTGGAACGGATGCCAAGTCAAGGATTTCTTTGGGACACTGCGCGTCTGGTGCGCTGAACTAGACAAAGACATCCCCCACCCTCAGGCGCACCCCGGTCACAGCCATGCACTCCAATAGCTCATCCGAGCCGCAAATCCGCCGCTCCAGGTAGCGCCCCTGCGCCGGTCGGAGATAGACTTCCACGCGCCGCTCGCTCGCGAGCACTATCCAGTATTCTTTCACGCCGGCTTCGGCGTACAGCTCAGCGTTGGCGCGGTCGAGCTCGGCGCTGGATACGGCGACCTCAACGACCAACTCGGCCGAAACGGGGTGCCTCAGGGCATAGTCACGCCTCTCGCCACGAGTTATTGAGATGTCCGGTTCCGGCTCGGAATCGAGGAAGGTGAGCGGCTCTTCTTTCCAAATCGAGTGCCCTTTGGGCAGTTGCACCGAGATGTGATCATAGAGCAGCGACGTGGTAAGACGGTGGAGCGGGGATCTGGACATTTTCTCAATGACGATGCCACGGATCAACTCCGTGCGGCGGCCACGCTCATTGTACTCGTCCAGCCGGTGATATTCCTCCACCGACAGCGGCGAGAGCCTTTCACGGACCTCCGCTATCTCGAGAATCGCAACTGCCATAATAGAAATCCTAGCTGACCGGAGCTCTTTCGTCGAGGGACAATCCATAGCGGCCATAGTGGCGTGCCGCACGCAACGCCGACGATTCCGTCCTCAGTCCGCCTTGACCAAATCGAGGACGAAGATCTGGTTGTACGAGCGCCCGGCTTCAGGCACCGTCCGAACGTAGGCAATCCTTGAACCATCGGGTGAGAAGACGCAGGCCTCCGGGCGCGGCGCCCGCGCGTCGTCGTTGCGGGGTGTGAGCCTTACAGTACGCCCGGTTTCGGCGTCCGTCACGCAGACGCTGTTGTCCATCACGTGCGCCAGTAGGCGCCCATCCGGGCTCCAGGTGAAGGCGCTGGCAATCGAGCGCGAGTTGTGGGTCAACTGCCGCGGTTGGCCGCCATTCGGGGAAATGGTCCACAATTGCGCGATCCCCTCATCGTCGCGCATCAGGAAGGCAATGCGCGAGCCGTCGGGCGAACTCCGAGGCCAATGGCGAGGCCCCTGCAGCCCCGGATACCGTCGCGAGGCGGTAAACGTCAGCTGTCGCTGGATTGTCCCTTTCGGAGGATAGGGCATCCGTTGGCTCGTTCCCGCCAGCGGACCGGCTCCTGGGAGCGTGACATTCTCCGGCACATCGACGATGAAGAGTTCGGTTATTGTCCGGCCTTGTCGGGTCACGACCTGGCCCCGAAAAGCTATCGCGTGCTTTTGCCGCGAACCATCCGCGCGAAGGTAGCCGTTTGTGCCGACCCACGCCGCCTCGGACGCCCGCTTGATTTGATCGCTGCCGGGAGTCGGCTCGGCGGTGGTCCGAGTGACCACGACGCTGAAGCAGGCGCCACTTTGGTTGTGCGGATTATCGCGGCCTACGGCCACCGGATGCCCCGGCACGCTCACCCCAACGTTCCTTAAGTTGAGGTCGTGCGCGGGACTCGGCGCTTTGAACCGTGCCAGCACCGCATCTTCATAGGTAAAGCTAACCCACTTGCCGGCGCCGTCCCAGACATGCACGTGGGAGCCTCCGCGCAAGGCGCCGGGCGTGAATGGCGGCGTCACATCGCGCGCATCCAGGCTTGTCACGCCCGTCGGGTCGGTTGTATCGACAATCACGCCTCGCCGGTGCCAGAAGGCGTATTGCCAGTCCGGCGTCGGATGCTCCGGACCGAGGATGAAGACGACCTTCGGCTCCCGGGGGTTAAAAGTCACCACGCCGCAATGGACGCCGTGCCTGGCATGAAACAGCACCTTGACGTGGCCGGTATGCACGTTGACCATCTCGATGGTCGAACCGTCGAACAGGGACCCCGCCGGGTCGGATCGCGTGTCATAGACGATCCACTTTCCGTCGGGTGACCACGCCCCGACGTTGGTAAGAATATGACCGCGGGGACGGTGTGTAACCTGATGCTCAACGGCTCTGATGGTTTCAGGACCGATTTGCGCCTGTATTCCATGGCCTGGCGAGACAGCGCGGAGCGTTGTGGTGGCGAGGCAGGCGGCGGTTTGTATCGTTCGCACATTCACAGGGCAGTGAGCAAGTTTAAGGGTCATGGAAGAGTACAGCAAGTTCAGAGACCAGCAGGTTCGGGGGCCTCCGCTACGACTTTGTCATTCGTCGTTGCCTTGTTGGATGTTGGGTTCATGGGGAGTTTACCCATTGAACAATTACGGTTTCAGGTCCGAGTTTATTGCAGGCGTCTGCTGGCGGCAAGGGATACGCCATAAGTGGTTATATGCATGGAGAGTCCAACAACGAGCGTCTGCTGAGTGGCGGCGCCGAAGCCGGTCCAACGGACCAATTGGCGCCACAAGACCATCGCGGGCATCCGGAATTCGAGACGGCCGCTTTCCTGGCGGCTATTGTCGAGTCTTCAAACGACGCGATCATCAGCAAGGACCTGAACGGGATCATTACGAGCTGGAACCAGGGCGCGGAGCATATATACTGGGCGGCAAGTGTCAAACCCAGGACAAAGTGGTCCCTCCCGCGATGACGGGCGCGGCTCCGTCAAACCCGACTGCTCGGACTGCTGGCGCCTGGAGCAATCCTTTAACCCAGCCCGATAACCACCGCCTTGGTCTGTGTGTACAGCTCCAGGACCTCATGCCCCATTTCACGGCCCCATCCGGATTGTTTGTAGCCGCCGAACGGCAAGGCGGCGTCGAAGATGTTGTAGCAGTTAATCCAGACCGTGCCGGCCCTCAGCGCCTCGGCCACCCGGTGCGCCTTGGCAAGGTCGCGAGTCCAGACGCCCGCTGCCAGCCCGTAAGGCGTTTGGTTGGCGCGCGGGATTACATCCTCCAAATCGCTGAATTTTTCGGCCACCAGGACCGGGCCGAAAATCTCCTCTCGCACAATGCTCATCTTCGGTTTCACGTCCGTGACAACCGTGGGTTGAACGAAATAGCCGCTATCTCCAGCCCGGCCTCCGCCCGTGAAAAAACACGCGCCGCTCTGCTTGCCTTGGTTCATGTATCGAGTGACGCGCCGCAGTTGCTCCTCGGAAACCATCGGCCCCATCTGTGTGTCCGAGTCCAGTCCCGGCCCCAGCTTGATCTGTTTGGCGCGTTCCGCTACCCCGGCCACAACCTCGTCGAATACATCCTGCTCCACTAGCAAACGCGACCCGGCGCAGCAGCACTGGCCATGGTTGAAAAAGATGGCGTTGGCCGCCCCGTCAATGGCGGTGGCGAGATTCTCCGTGTCTTTGAAGACCACGTTGGGCGACTTGCCCCCGAGCTCCAGGCTCACCTTCTTCAGGTTTCCGGCGGCGGCTCGAACGATGAGCTTGCCTACCTCCGTCGAGCCGGTGAACGCCACCTTATCCACATCCTCATGCGCCGCCAGGGCGGCTCCGGCGGTCTCGCCAAACCCGGTCACGATATTCACCACCCCTTCGGGCAGCCCGGCCTCCAGCAGCAACTCTCCCAGGCGCAGTGCCGATAAGGGCGTCTGCTCGGCGGGCTTGAGCACCACGCAATTGCCCGCGGCCAGGGCCGGCCCCAGCTTCCAAGCGGCCATGAGCAGCGGAAAATTCCAGGGGATGATTTGGCCCACCACGCCGATGGGTTCGCGCGCCGTGAAGGCGTGAAACCGCGCGCCGGGGGCGTAGGGAACGCTGATGGGAATGGTGTTGCCCTCAATCTTGGTCGCCCAGCCCGCCATGTAATGAAACAAATCCGCCGCCAGCGGCACGTCGGCCACGCGCGCCACTGAGCGGGGTTTGCCGTTGTCAAGCGACTCCAACTCGGCGAGTTGATCAGCGTGCCTGAGAATGAGGTCGCCGACGCGCCAGACGAGTTTGCCCCGCTCACTGGGGGTCATCCGCCGCCACGGGCCCTCTTCGAAGGCCTTTCGCGCGGCAGTCACGGCGCGGTGGATGTCTTCTTTTTTGCTGTCCGGCGCGTGGTCGATGACTGACCCATCCGCCGGATTGAACACCTCAAAAGTCCGGCCTGAGGCCGCCTCGACCCAGTCGCCGCCAACAAGGTTACGCTTAGGTTTGGCCAGCCACTTGGCCAGCCCGGCGCTGACGGCCGGGCGGGCGGAACGCGCGCCGTTGCCGTGGCCGTCGCGAGCGGGGGTGAGGATTGGTTTATTCGTGCGGGAGGCACGGCGGGAAGTGGGAGTAATGGTCTTCATAAGCTTGGAATACGCGATTGCATAAACGATTCTGTCGCTTTATAGGTACTCTAGTCCCCAAGTCGAAGAAACGCAAACGGCGCTTAAGAGCCAGTTTTAAAACAGGCTCTAAGAACGGACCGGCAGCAGGCGCAGCAAGGCGGCCCGGTGCTCTGGATTTTGGTAACTGCTCAGGTGGCGATAGGAGCGCGGACGCCCTCGTCCGCGTCCCCAGAAAGCCGCAGTCACGGAGGAGGGCGTCCGCGCTCCTATCGCGTGCGTCTGGCAGCTTGACCTG
>JAJYHY010000154.1 GCA_021784555.1 bacterium | reverse complement strand
GCTTTACTCATGCTCATTTTCCCACCCATTGCGGGTGTCTTTTTTCCGTGAGTCAACGACCCTTTTTGCCTCCCCTCAGATTCTGCTCCCCGGTGTCTTTTAATTTGAGTCAACTCGCAGCCGTGCCGGCGCGCAAGCATCAAATTGACTATCGAATCCACGGGGAATAACATGGAGCGTTTCTGAAGATCTTTCAAAGAATCTTCCTTTTTTTTGAAAGAAATGGCGCGAGGAGCCGAGTACGGTCAATTTGTTTTGATGACCGAGCGAGTCTGCGGTATCATGCGAATGAGAGAATATGAGCATGCTGATCGCAACGAGGCTGGGTTCTGGCTTCGACCGGGCGCTGGCCACGGTAGAAAGTCTCGCTTTGGACGACCAGGAGGCACTCGTGGGCGTCGTCCAAAAGCGCATTGCCGCAGCCCGCCTGGCGGCGCTGACCCGCGAGGTCGCCGCCAACCGCCGTGACTATCGGCAGGGCAAGGCACGGCGTGGAACCGCCGCGGAACTCGTTGCCGAACTGCGCGGCGCATGACGCTGGCCTGGACGCCCCGCTTCACCCGGGCCGTTTGCCGTCTTGGCCGGCGCCACCACGCGCTCCCGGAGGAGTTGGCGACCGCGCTGGCACTTTTGGAGCGCGACCCGTTCCACGCCGCGCTTCGCACCCACAAGCTGAGAGGTGAACTCAAGGGCTGCTGGGCGTGCTCTGCCGGCTACGATTGCCGGTTGCTATTCGAGATTGTGAAGAATCCAACAACCAAAGAGGCCGAGGTTTGCAGGGTTGGGAACCATGGCCACGGCGGGCCGCGGCGCCACGATCCCCGGCGGGTCTTCCGCGTGCTTGTGGCGCGGCGGCCGATGCCGTAACCTACGCCTATGAGACGCGAAGACATCATCCGGGACATCCACGGGCTGGACGCCGAACTGGCGGCGCTGGAAGAGCAATACGGGCTTTTGTCGTCGGATTTTTACCATTGCTTTCGGGCCGGGGAGTTGGAGCAGAGCGGAGACTTCATCCGCTGGGCTGGGTATTACGAGGCCAGGCTTGAGCGGGAATCGCGCTACCGGCAGATGGCCTATGAGCATCTGCGCGCATTGCGCCGGCGCTCGGGCCTGGGCGCGCTGGCGCTGGAGCCGGCCGGGGCATGAGTAGCCCGCTGGGCGGCATAGCGGATTACAGCGCCTGGATTTACGGGCTACCGGAGCGGCATTCATTTGTAACGGGCTCAACCCTCGTGCTTGCTCCCATTGGGGCGACCCTCGCCAAGCTGGAAGGCCGCCTCGAATGCGCGGGTGGCATCCGGGTCGATGTATGGGAATTGGTGGACTTCTCGACTCGCCGGATTCGGGCCTACAGTTACGAAGTTTATCGGGGCGGCGAAAAGGTCTGCTGGTATGATGCCTGGGAGCACCCCGAGATTGCTGCCCTGGCCGCCACCTTCCCACACCACAAGCATGTCGCACCCGACCTGCGCCACAACCGCGTGCCTGCGCCGGGCATCCGATTCGAGGCGCCAAACTTGGAGGTCGTGCTGGACGATATCCGCGGGGAACTGCCCCGCCAGACCGGCTGAGTTGGTCGGGGGCGATTGAGCGGCTTGGCGAGACAGCGGTTGGCGCCTTCACGGTAACGGCGCCTCCAGGTTCACCGTGGTTCCTGCCTCCGGAGCGGACGTGATGGCCACTCTGCCGCCGAGTTCTTCAGCGCGGCAGCGCAGGTTCGCCAAGCCGTGGCTGGTTTTTTCCCTTCGTTCATTTTCTCAACACAAAGGGCGCGAACCCAGCGCGCGCCCACTGGGGCACCGCGAAGCGCCCAACAGAGAAACACGCCAAGCCGCGCCCGATGGGGCGCGCACTCGGACGGCTCTCTGTATGAAAATTCGCGGTTTTCTATCGAGACCATAGCCGAAGCCACGACAAATCTGATTTGTTAGGGTTGATTACATAAGTGTTGGCGGACGAAGACGATTGAACGCCCATTGGGAAACTCCTGCAAGCGCAAAGTGGAAGGCTCTTTTGACCAGGCTGAGCGCCAAGTGCGGTCCTGGTTGCGGGGGCACTGGGGTTCGGCCGGCATTGGCGGAGGAGCCGTGTTCGAGAAATGGCCGCCCCGGCCAGACGCTCCCTTCTACAGAGCCGAAACCGCTGGAACAGCGGCCAGGCACGGAGGCCCGGCGTGGAATTGCAGTTGCGCGTTGTGGAAACCCCAAGGCCCGGCTCGCGGGCGCTCGGTCCACCCAACGGCGAGGAAGCTTCGCTTCCCCCCACGCCCTGGACGCCAGCTTAGCGGTTCGCCACTTGTCCGGCAGCCATCTGAGGCGCGAGGCGGGAAGAAGGCGGCCGCCGGCTGGGCGGGAAGGCCCGATTTCGGATTTGAGATTTGAGATTTCAGAGCGGTCATCCAAGGGATTAAGTACGCGAGAGGGGCAAAAGGTTCGCTGGTTGAGAGTTTCTTTTGGCGCCGCCGGGGAGGGTGGTGGTTGAATAGGAGGAAACGGAGCGAACGGAGGGGGGCGTGGCGATTGGCGATTGGCGATTCGGGCCAGCGCCGGTTGCAGAGGGTTGAGGGCGCAGGGAGCGGGCGGGAAAGAGCGATTTCCGATTTGAGATTTGAGATTTCAGAGCAGTCATCCAAGGGTTTCCTTTCCGAGCGGGTTCATTTGAAGCACCAGATTTTGATTTTGCCAAAAAGAATTTTTGCACTTTGTTGGCCGGGCGTCTTCGGAGACTCTCGGACGTCCTAACCTGGCCGAGCCAGAACCAAGCGGCCCGAAGGGAAACCGAGGTCGAGGAGTTGAAGGCATTTTGGATACAATTCAAAAAGAACGCAGCGAGCCAGCGACGCCTTCCAGTCTGCGCATGGAAGCCGCTTCCGGACATCGCCGGGGCCGATCCGAGCGTGCGGTTCAAGTTCCGCTTCTTCGCCATTCCCATGGCTTTCGTAAAATACGACCACAGAGTTTCTAATGGCGCGACGGACGACACGCCGCGCGCCGCGGCCAGGGCCGGTGGGACGGCCTCGGATGCCAATGGCATTGTTCTGAGGCCGACCGAGCGCCGAACCCGGCGCTCAAGAGGTGAAACGGAAAAAATGCCGAAAAGTCACAGGGGAAAATGCTCAAACCAGAAAGCAGAAACCGAGCGATGAGGGATGAACCCTCAGACCCGAAAGCCTGATTTGCAGTCAGTCCATGAGCTCTCTGGGAAACCCCGGCGGGAAGCTCGTGCATGTTCAGCGGCGATAATAGCGGGTGACTACGCGGTCCAAAGCATCCTTATCTACTTTCAGACCTTCAGCGGTGGTTTCCAGCGCGGCTTCGTAGAGGGCGCGCAAACGGGCATCTTCATGGCGGCTGGATGCCTGGCGAAACGCATCCATAGCCTTAAGCAGGCGCTCCGGTTGAGGCTTCATCGGCGAAATGCTTCTGAATGAACGCTTCGGCTTCAGCTTCGGTTACGGGGTTGTTGAGCGATTTCCAGGAGTCATCGAGTTGGCGGACGCGCCAGGCGATTTCCTCCGCGTACTGGGGGACTGGAAAATCGGGGTCGGTGACCAAGGCGTGCAGTTGCCGGGCTGAACGGAGCAGCCATTTCAGCTCCTGACGGAAGGCTTCTTCGGTCTCGCGGGTCGGCTCCCGCTCGAGTATTTGGCGGCGCTCGCGTTTCCTGTAGTCCTCACAGCCGGCAACCCAGTTCAACAGAAGCCCTTCGACGAGCGAGGCGCCTTTGTCTGTCGCGGAATTTCGGGGTCGTTTCGGGGTCGGTTCTTAGTATTGATAACATTCTTCACTTCGATAGCAGGGATTCTCGATCTTGTTGTCAATACTAAGAACCGACCCCGTGCTCCGGGTGGCTCCCCCGTCCCCCGGAGGATTCTAGTTCCATTGTTCGCTTTCATTCCCGGTTGCGACTGCACAATACCCCACAAGGCGCCAGCTTGGCAACGGCGGTTGGAGGCTGGTCAATTCCAATACCGCCCCTGTGCCGCGCAGACCTGTCAGTGGGTCATGAGATAGAAGATGGTGTTGATGGCCAAGGGATAGGCGCGAGCCTCGGAAAAGAGGCGGAAGTAAGTTGCGTCCTCGCCTTCGCGCTCCCAGCCGTCGCCGGTGTCGCTGTTGTGGATGGCAACCACCATCAGGCGCTGCTTGTCATCCAACCAGGCGCGCACCTGCATGTGACCGCCCCGGAGGATAGCTGATGGAACCGCGCCCGGGTCGGCGGGGTCATAAGTGCGCTGCCAGAGCTGGAGGGTTGGCACTTGGAGGCGGTCGAGCGACTTGCCGAGATCGAACACGCAGTGAAAGAGCGGGTGGCTCATGGGAAGCTCCACCCAGTGGCGTCCGGGGAGAACACGTTCCATTTGCCTTTCGAAGGCTCGCCACTCCCACCTCCCCCAGAAGTCGTCAGTCATGAGCGCGCCGCCATTGAGCAGGTAATTCCGCAAGGCCCGCACTTCCGGCTGGCTCAGTTCCATGCCTTCCGGATGCGACATAAAGATAAACGGATACTGCGGAAGGTCCGGCGCAGTGAGCTTTAGGACGCGGCCATCCGGGTCCACCTTCAGGGAGGTCAATTCCTGGAGCCTATAGGAAAGATTCAGGTCCGCGTCGGGATAATCGTTGATCCAGCCCAACCAGCTTGGCCGGCCTGGCCGGGACTTGAAAATGATGCGCGTGAAGGTGAACACATCGTGGCCGAATCCGGGCGCATTGGTCCAGGCGGGCCAATCCACGCTGTGGGGCGCGGTTTGCCGGGCGGTGCGCACGGTGTCCTCATTGACCAACTGGCCGCCTTCGGTGCTGACGATCGGGCCGGAGTTGTCATCCCAGAACCCCCGCCCGCCCCAAAAGCGGGGTTGTCCGGCGCACAAGACAATCGACACCCCCAGCGCGACCGCCCCGGCAGCCCGCCAGCCTGGAATGTTGCAAACACGTTTGATGGAGTTCTGTAACACGCGGGCGGAGGTTTTTCAACTGCTCTGTGGGGTGGGTGGGGTGGGTGTTGGTGGCTATAGCCGAACTGCGATGATGCCGGCGACATCGGCCACCAATCGCGCCGCCGTCAGCTTTTGGATGAACTCGAACGTGGGCACGAGCACCTCTCCACCCATGTGCCCACATTGCTGCTGCTCGGCCTACTTGAATTCCAGGCAATTGCGACTAACTTGTTGGGCAAGTTCCCGGCTAGGGGTCGTGGGTGGCAATCGACTGTTTTCCGGGGTGACACGATTTTTGATGGAACTATGACATTGTTGCTTTTGAAGCTCACGTTGGCGGTTAGTTTTGGCCTGGTCATCCTGGCGATGTTTTGAACTCCTTCCGGTATTTCAGGGACAGGCTCTTTTTGATCTCGTGCGGGCTCTATGCGGTCAACCGTTGGCTCATAAAGCCCCACGTCCGCAATGCGTTCATGCGCGGGCATTTTGATGATCTGCTTCTGATTCCTTGCGCGTTGCCGCTGCTGCTCCTGGCGCAGAGATGGCTGGGCCTGCGGGCCCACGATCAGCCTCCGTCGAGTTCCGAGATTGCCTTCCACCTCGTGGTATGGTCGATCTTGTTCGAAGTCATCGGCCCGCACCTGATGAGGCGGGCGACCGGCGATCCCTGGGACGTCGTGGCCTATGTCGGTGGCGGAATCTTGGCCGGACTGTGGTGGAATCGGAAGGGGCTCCGGGCGGCCTTGCGGGCGAATGAGCTTTGATAGCCTGGCGCCTCATTACCACTGGATGGAATTCATCACCGCCGGTGAGAAGCTTCAGCGTTGCCGCACCCGGTTCATTTCCCGGGCGGGCAATGCGCGGCAGGCCCTCGTCCTGGGCGAGGGCAATGGCCGGTTCCTGGCCGCACTGCGGAGGCAGGCGCCCGACTTGAACATCACCTGCCTGGATGCCAGCGCGCGGATGCTGGCCTTGGCCAGGTGCCGGCTGGAGCGCGCCGGGTTGGACGGCGCGACCATCAGATTTATCCACGCCGATGCTTTGGAATGGGCGCCGCCTGCACGGGCATTTGATCTCATCGTTACGCACTTTTTCCTCGATTGCTTCACGGCCAGCCAGGTCGAGGCCCTCGTTTCGGAGCTGGCCGGCGCCGCCCTGCCGGGCGCAAAGTGGCTGCTGGCCGATTTTCGAATCCCGGCGTCCGGCCTGACCAGGGTTCGAGCCTGGCTGATGCATCGCGTGATGTATCTTTTCTTCCGCTGGGCCACCCGCCTCCCGGCGCATGAACTGACTCCGCCGGACCCTTTCCTCAGCGCCAATGGGTTTGTCCTCCGGCAACGCCACATCAGCGAGTGGGGTCTCTTGCATACGGACTTATGGGAACGACCCGGCCCGCCATAAGAGGGAGCGGTGAGGCGGTGGAAGGGGGATGGGGAATGATGGGTGATGGCTAGCCAGGGCGACCTCAGGCCGCTTTTTCCATCTCATTGAGCACGCAGAAGGCTGTGCGGCTGTGCTCCCTACGGGCATTTGGTTTGAATGACTTTGGGGGCGGGTCACATTCTTACTCTTACTCTTGCTCGCCCCCAAGGATTAAGACCAAGAGCAAGATCCAGAAGCCTGCGCCACCTCAAGGAAATGGCAGTGCTGCGCGCTCTGCCGGTGTGTGAACGATTCGGGTTAACTTGCGTCCACAGCGACAAAGTGGCTTCGGCCCATGCTCCAGGTCAGCACCAGGGCCTCTTTCTTGGAAAAGCCTCTAATGACCTTGGCAGCCTGACTGGCATCGGCGACCGGCTGATGATCGATCTCCTGGATGACGTCGCCGACGCGCAAGCCGGCGTCATAGGCGGCCGAGCGGGGGTCTATCCTAACGATAAGAGCGCCTTTAAGGTTTTTGGGGAGGTGCAGATGGGCGCGAATCTCCGGGTCGAGGTCCGTTAGAGCAAGACCGCTCAGGGCCTGCCGTTGATGGGGAAGGGAAGCGGTATGGGCGTTGGCCACCAAGGGTTTGGGAACGGGTCTCTGCTCAAGCGTGGCGCTGAGAGTCTGCTTGGAGCCTTGGCGCAGGATTTGCAACCGGACGCGCGAGTGGGGCGCGGTCTCGGCGATGAGTTGCCTGAGTGCCACGCTGTTAGCCACGCGGTGGTCGCCCATGGCTTCGATTATATCACCGGTCTCCAATCCCGCTCGAGCGCCAGCCTGGTTGGCGGCCACCTCGCTGACCAGGGCGCCGGTGGTGCTGGGTGGAACGTTGAGGGCTTTGGCGAGCCTGGGTGTGAGGTTTTGAACGCCAATTCCCAGGTAGCCGCGCACCACCTTGCCGTGCTTGATAAGCTGCTCCATGATCCGGTGCGCAAGATTGGAAGGAATGGCAAAGCCGATGCCCTGGTTGCCGCCACTGCCGCTGAGGATGGCGGTGTTGATGCCCATCAGCCGGCCTTGGGTATCGACCAGCGGACCGCCGGAGTTGCCGGGGTTGATGGCCGCGTCGGTCTGGATGAAGCTTTCGTAGCCGTCGTGGTCGAGACCGACGCGTTTGACGGCGCTGACAATTCCCATCGTCACCGTTTGGCCCAGGTCGAAAGGGTTGCCGACCGCCAGCACAATGTTGCCGGCCTTGAGGACATCACTGTTGCCGAAGTTGACGGCTGGCAGGCCGTTGGTTTGTATCTTGAGCACCGCCAAATCGGTTAAGTCGTCACGACCAACCACCCTAGCGATGAATCGGTGGTGTTCCTGGCCGACCAGGGCCACCTGGATTTGAGCCGCCCCATCGATAACATGATTGTTGGTCAGGATATAGCCATCGGGGCTGACAATGACTCCGGAACCCAAGCTCGTGACCTTGCGCTCCGTCCTAAGGTCTTCCGAGTCGAGGAAACGGCTCAGCATCGGGTCTTTGAACAACTGCTCGAGCAGGGCGGTGTCGATGCCTTTCTCGAGCCTTTTCGAAAAGACGCTGACCACGCTTGGGGCGACCTCTTGGGCAACGGGGGCATAGCCGCCCATTGGGTTATGTGTCGTGCGTGCCAGCGTGGGACTGCTGGCGGCGGTAGTGTGCGAGCCCGTTCCATGCTGGGCCGCGCTCATTGAAGAGGTCCATCCTCCCAGGCTGCAGGCGAGGCCGAGCCATCCTATCATTAAAACCCTTAACATAACTCAAACAATCTCCCCATTATGTGGAATACTCCCCGCCTCTGCCGGCCATCAAGCAGGCCTCTGCTTTTTTGGGGTTTTCCTCCGTTTCTTTTGTTTGCCGCCGCACCCCCAGGGCCCGGCCGAGGCTGGTGCCCTGGGAATGGAGATCGATTCATCGATCGACCTCAAGTGTCGCCGATACTAGGTGCCGGAACTGACGACCTTGCTCAGCTTGCTGGCGGCCTCGGAATGTTTTGGTGTGTCGTGCCGGGCGGCGTCCGGATTCCTCGCCAGCTCACCCAGGCGCGTCAGCCTATGGTCGGCCTCCTTTTCTTCGGTCATGTTTTCCTGCAATAACGACAGTGCATTGGTCTTTCCCAGCTCCTTGGCCCACGAACAGAGGCTCCCATAGGACGTGATCTCGTAGTGTTCGGCCTTCTGAGCCTCGGCAATGAGGGCGGCATCCAGTGCGGAGTTGCCCTCAAACTCCTTAGCCAGCACTTCTCCCTCGTCTATGATGCCTTCGATGCCCGTGCAGGTCTTGCGCCTGGGGTCCTCCCCGATACCCCCAAAAACACGTTCCAAGCGGTTGACATGCTTCTTTGTCTGTTCGCAGTGGTCGTGGAAGACACCTTTCAGCTCCCGCGATTCGGCACTCCTCTCAAATCTTGGCAAGGCCATGACCAATTGTTGTTCGCAGTCGTACATGTCCTTCAGTTCACTCAAGAATACTTTTTCCAGATCGTTCATATTTCACTCCTCCTATGAGATTGTATTGTCGCAATCCACTCCTGATTGGCGGCTCTTTTGGCCTTTGCCTTAATCTTCATCGCGCGACGCCCGCCGCCAATGGGGAAACGTCCGCACGGCAATGCAAGGGATTTACCCTCTGTCCTTGGTGTCGGCGCCTGCACGGTCATCGTCTCCGGTTTTGCCGCCGATCGGACGCCGAAGGTGGTTGACAACGGTGATAGAGCGTAACTGCTCAGGTCACGCCGCCTGAGTCAAGCGATAGCAGCGCGGACGCCCTCGTCCGCGTCTCGAGAAAACCGCAGTCGCGGACGAGGGCGTCCGCGCTCCTATCACCACCTGAACAGTTACGATAGAGCATTGAAGTTTTGGAAGCTCCGCGTGGGCGACTGGGGCATCGTGTATGAGGTCAAGGGGAACAGAGTTCATATCCTGGTGATTGCCCATCGGAAAGGGGTTCATGCCGCGGTTGAAAGGAGCAAATAACGCCTGATGGATGCGCGCCTACCTGCCAGTGTTGTCGGGGGCGGGCAAAGCTGGGGCGGTTCCTTTGGCGTGCGGCATTTTTGGCTCCAGCGATTCCCGCCGGCGCCGGGCAAGCTGGCCTTTGAGGAAACCGTCGGTCGGGGCCTGGCGCCAGGCCGAATACCACAGGTCGCCGAGGAATTGGGAGGATTTCAGAATCTGGTCTTCGAGGAGGGGCTTGCCTTGTAATCCGACGGTTCCGTTGCCGGAGAACTGGCCGGCTCTCTCCATCCGGTAGAGCGGCTCGACCTGCTTGTTTTGCTCGACGATGAAGGCCATGGCGGTCTGGAAGAGCTCGTTGGGTCTCGCCGTGCGGCCTCTGAACATCACCAACCGGGCGGGACGCAGCCGGGCTTTGAGACTGTCGAAATCGGGCGGGCCCACCTTGCGGAAATAACCGCCGTCGATCCAGGCATGAATGCGGGGATCGGTGGTATAGCCATGCGGGTTGTCGCCGGTCCAGCCGCGATAGTGGACGGTGGTGTGGAGGGGCTGAGAGGCGTCGCCGACATAGTGGCCCATCACTCCCATGATGTAAACCACATCAGCCTGGGCATTGGCGATTTCGTCGGTTGCCCCGCCGGCTTGTTCGAAAGCCTTCAGGTAGGAGAAGCAGGACTTGAGTTTGCTATAATGTTCGGTGATTGCCCAGGGCAAGAGTCCCGCCAACTCGCGGGTGTGGTCGGTATCCTGCGCCGGATCGAACTGCGGGACGTTTTGCGGATGCTCTTTGCGGATAAGGGCCAGCTCGGCGATAAAGTCGCCGCGGAGCATGGGCAGCGCTTCCGGACTGAGTCCGTATTGGGAAAGCTCCTCAAGGTCGATGTAGTGGTTGGGGCCGTTGACATGCCGCAGGGGAAGGTCGCGAACGTTGCGCCAGCGGTCCGGTTCGCCTGAAAGAAAAGCGATGCGCTCCGCCGCGGCGGGCGCCTGGACGAAGGCCGGAAAGTTGGCAGGCAGGGAGGCCAGGGCGAGTTGGTTGATGAGCCGGTGGATCTCATAATCCCAGGCGGAGGCGCGCCACGTCGCCAGTAAAGCGGAGGCAACCGCACAGAGCGTGCAAAAGGTTCTCTTTTTCATTTCAGGGAGGGATCATTTGAGGGCGGCCCAGACACGGTGAACGTCATCATGGTCTTCAAGCGCCTGGAGGAATTCGCCGGTCTCGGCGCGTTGTTGTTCGGTCAGTTCGGGGAAAGTCTTAGGGATAAACCCAATTTCGCTGGTAACGATGTTCCAGCCGTTTTGCGAGAGCCATCTTGAAACGGCATGGAGGGCGGTTCGGTCGGCAAGAAAGCGCGCGCCGCAAGCGCCCGCCGGAATGTCGTCATTCTGCTCATGCGAGAGAGGTTCGACCTCGTTGGCGCCGGCCTCGATTGCCGCCGCCTCGATGTCGGCGCGTGAATCGGGATGATAGGCTTCAACGATGCCCGAGGTCTCGAACAGGAATTTGTTGCTGCCCGAAGCGCCAAGCTGGCCTTTGCGGAAGAGCAAGCGGATTTCAGGCGCGGTGCGGTTGACGTTGTCCGTATAGACCTCGGCGATGACCGGTACTTTGTTGGGGGCGTAGCCCTCGAACAGGACGTGTTCGAGGACGAGTTTTTCAGAGCCGAGGCCGGCGCCTTTTTTGACGGCGCGCTCAATCACGTCCCGCGACACGCTCTCTTTGCGAGCTTTCTGGACGGCGGCGGCCAGGCGGGCGTTGGAATCGATGTCAGCGCCGCCCATTTTGGCGGCGACCAGGATTTCACGAACGATTTTGCCGGTGGCTTGCGCCTTTTTCATCGAAGCCACGGCGCGTTTGGCGTGTAACCATTGACGACCCATAGGGAGTGATGGAGTGGTGAATTAGTGGATTGATGGATGACGGATGATGGATGGCGGGCACTGGCTCTTCGATATTGGTTGTTGGTTGTTCGATGTTGGTTGTTCGATGTTGGTTGTTGGATGTTGGATGTTTGTTCGTCGGGTAGATGGAGGCATGGGCTGGGCGCATCGGAGCGGCGCTCAAAACTTCAGGCGGATTTCGTGGGGGCTGGCCTTATTCTGGAAGCGGAGCCAGAGCAAGTTGTCGGCGCTGGAATAACGGGAGGTTTGAATATCGTCGCCAGAGAACAGGATGGAGCTGGGAGCGCCGGCGCAATGGAGGAGGATGACCCCAGGCGTATCGGCGACACCCTCGACTACGAGCGTGAGGCTGTCAGGGCCTGATTTCAAAGGCAAGGTCTTGCAGGCGGAGGCCAGCACTCGAGGCTCGTCGGATGGGATGGCGTCGAGGTCCAAGAGGAAGTAACGCGTGGATGGCGCCAAGGCCACGCTATGACGGACCCGCAATCTCGAGTCGAACAAGTCCACAAACCTTCCATGCAGCACGTTGGTTTCGCCGGTGAGGGATTCATTCAAACCGGCGGCGATGATATAGGGTCCGCGGCGCAGCAACACGTAATTTGTCTCACGCCACGTCAACCCGGCGTGTGCGGCGCCTTTCTTGACCGCCGCGACGATTCGCGTGTCTCCATGGGGACTGTCGGCGAGTTTGGCGGGGTCGGCCAGCAGCCAGAGCACGGCGCCTTTTCCGACCTCAACGAGTTTCCCGCCCTTGAGCGCGGTGGTGTCCTTCGCGGTCAGACCAAGTTGCCGGAACAGGTCGGCGCGAGGGGTGGCATCATGGCGCCCATTGGTGTTCCACCACTCGCGGACTTTCAGGTAAGGGTCGGAATCATCGTCGCAGACAATGAGCACACCGCCTCGTTTCACCCAATTGGCCAGAGGGGGATGGACATCCGGGCTGAGAGGTTTCATGCCGTTATAGGTCAGGAGCAGGACGTGGAAAGGGTCAAGGCAGTGCGGGAGTGTCACGTTCTCCAGTTGAACCGGAGCGACGGGCATGCCGCGCTTGAGCAGAGGCAAGGCCAAGCCGTAGAACTGGCTCAAGTGCGGGTCGCTCGGTGTGGGGTCGCCGCGCTCGAACATCATGGAATCGCTCACAAGCACACCGATGCCGGTCGTGCCGCAATCCCATTTGACCTCCGGCTGGTTCATGTCATTGAGGGCGTTCATCACCGTCTGCAATTCGGTGGCGTACGCCGGTGGGATGCGTTGCGGATGGGGGCTGTGACGCGGGTAGCGCCCGCCGAAGACCCGCTCCGGCCAGGGCGCGACCTCGTAGCGGGCGACTTCGGGCTGAAAGAGCGAGGCCACCAGGGTCGATTCCCAGTTTCGGCGATAATCTTCCCAGGTATGGTTTGGGTTATCCTCGACGGGGTCGTTTAGGTACCACACGGTGCGGTGGGTGGCGTGGACAAGGTTCTGCATCACACCATATTCGAGAAAGGCGGTCTCGAAGGTCCGTTCCTTGAGTTTGCCACGATACATGTTCGGGGTGCGGGCGGTGCCGGTCCACACCTGGGCGATGTAACCATCGCAACCCTTCACCTGGGCCAGGCTCGATTCGGGGCTGACGATGCGCCAGTCCGCGTAATTAATCAGGCTGTGGGTGGGAACATAACAGCGGACATGGCGCCCGGTGCGGCGGTTATAGGCCTGGACATAGTCGAAGACCTGTTGGAGGGCCCGGCGATAGAGGAAATACTTGAGTTTGGAGGCCCGCCACTGGGCATCAACCGAGCTGTGCGGCGGCTGCCAAGCCTCATGATAAAAGCTTCGCCACTCGCGTTTGAATCCCTCGGAGTAACCGCCGCGCACCCAGAACTCCGGCTCCTCCAGGTCAATCGCCTTCGTGCCCGCGTCCAGCGCCCGTTGCACTCCCACACACAGGAACTTCCCGTAATTGGTGCCGGGACACATGTAATAGACATCCCCGCCATGGCTGATCTTGGTCCCATTGCGCTCGGTTTGGGCCTCGTCCTCGTGGTTGATGCCGTCGAAGCGACCGTAGAGATAATCCTGGTACTGGCCCCAGGCGACGCCGGTCATGACGTGGATGCGGTAGCCATGGTCGCGCCAGGTCTTGATTCGCGCCGGCAAGCGGGGGTCGATGCCATAGACGATGGCGACGTCCGACCGCAGATTGCCCAGCCCGCTCCAGGGCTGGCCGGTCTGGAAACAAGTTCGCTCCAGGTGCTGTTTGGGGTCCTGCGGAAAGACCTTGGGAATATCCGCCGCCGAGAGCGGACTGGCCAGCAACAGGAGGGACATGCCAATTATCAGCCGATACATGAGCATTAGATGCCCGAAAAACGCCAGCCGGGCAACTCGAAAAAGGGAAAGGAAAAGGCCAGGGGCTTTGACCTGGATGGCGAACATCAGTTTCAGTCGGAGATGAAGGGGAACCACGCCGATGGAAAGAAGGCGCGTATTGCCAAAGGGGCGGCGGGTGTTAGTGTGTGCGCGTGAAAAAGGAATTTCCCGTCGGTCAACTATGTTTTTTTGCCGGAGCGATGGTCTTGGCGAGTTGCGGGGTCGGTTGGGGGCAGCCCGCCGACTCCAGCCATGCGGAGTCTCAGGCCGGTTCGGGCATGGCGAAGATTCATCACGTCATCTGGATCATCCAGGAGAACCATTCGTTTGATAATTACTTCGGCACTTTCCCGGGCGCGGATGGCATCCCGCCGAGCACGTCTCTGCCGGAGCGGCCGGGCGGCGGAGCGCGAGTGAAGCCCTTCCACATGCCGCCGGGCCAGCCGCTGATCGACCTGGAGCACAGTTGGGAGACTGCCCACGCCTGTTATGATAATGGCCGGATGGACGGGTTCGTTTGGGCCGAAGGCACTCCCTACACGATGGGCTATTATGATGCGAGCGATATACCCAACTATTGGCGATACGCGCGCGCCTTTACCCTGTGCGACCGATTCTTTTCATCGGAGATGAGCGGCAGCTCCCCGAATCATGTCTATACCGTCGCGGCACGCTCCGGAGAATTGAACAACGTCGGCTCTCTGGCGGCCCTCAAGCGGGTCATGGACGATGACGACGGGTTCAGCTTTATTTCGATAGTGAAGAGGTTCACCGGCCAGGACATCACCTGGGGCTACTACGTGGAAACGCAGACCGGACCGGCCAACGCGCGCGATATCAACGCGCACCTGGCCAACCTGGCTTATCCCGATCCGAAAGTGTTCACGCTGTGGAACCCGATGCCCGGCTTCAAAGCCATCCGCGACAATCCCTCGCTGATGGCGCGTTTGCTCCCGGAGAACGATTTTTATCGAGCGCTGAGACGGGGCGCCGGTCTGCCGCAAGTGTCCTGGCTCATCCCGGATTTCCAGGACAGCGAACATCCGCCCGAACCTCTCGACCAAGGCGTATGGTACGTGACCCGGCTGATCAATGCGGTGATGGAAAGCTCGTATTGGAAGGACAGCGCGATTTTTCTGTGCTGGGACGATTACGGCGGCTTTTACGATCATGTGCAACCGCCTGAGGTGGATGCCTACGGCTACGGCCCGCGCGTGCCGATGATCGTCATTTCGCCCTATGCCAAACGCCACCACGTTTCACACTACACCTACGATTTCACCTCGGTGCTAAAGTTTATTGAGGAGCGCTGGCATCTCCAACATCTTGCCCCGCGCGATGACCGGGCCAACGACATGCTCGACTGCTTTGATTTCAGCCGGCCGCCAGCCCCGCCGATGACTATCCTCATCCCACCGCACGCCCGGTCGCACCTGGAAACAGTCCATCTTACCTATCCCCCCTCCACGGAGTTGCCTCACGAAGCGCCGCATCCCAACGCGGGCACGCCGGCGGTGCCGTACGTCGCCCCGGCGACGGGGCGCTGATGGGCGCTGGGTCGTCGCCCTTCAGCCAACAAAGGAGACTGATCCGACAACAAACCCTCCCTCGGAGTTCTTGGGCTAAACCGAGGCGGGGCAAAAGGCCACTTTGCTCCTTCACGGATAATATTATAAGATTATTACGATCTAGCTTGCATTTGCTTCAAGCAGCCTATCTAATCAGGAAGTCTGTTATGACGAACCTGAATTCAGAGGCCAAACCTTGCCGCCGTGCAATTCGCACGGGCAAAGCCCCAAGCACGGACCGCTTGGAGGTATCCGCCGCCTACGGCTCGGCCTCCCGCCAGGCCGAGATTGTTCCGGAGGCGCCGAACGCTCGATATTGTCTGCCGGAGGAAGCTGGAAGCCTGAGTGTGGCCGAACTGCCGATCTCCTCGCGGCTGCGGATCGCCTTAACCCGGAGCGGGGTAGCACGTCTGGCTGATTTGGAGGGTCAGAATGAGTCGGAACTGAGGCGGACCTGCGGCAACAGCCGGACCTTTGACGAACTACAGCGCCTTATCGGCTGGGCGGTCGCGGGTTCAGCCAGGCTGGCCGAGGCGGGTGCGCCCAATTCGCAAGGTGCTAACGTCATTGACCACTTGGACGAGTTGGTTTCGAGGCTCTCCCCAGCGGAAGTCCAGGTCTTGCGGCTGCGCTACGGTTGCGTTGAGGAGGATTCCTTGACCCTGGACACGCTCGGCCCCCGCTCCGGCTTCTGCCCCGCGGTCGCTTCAGGCATGATTCTGAAGGCCGTCGTTCGCATTCGGCATCTCGGCGGCTCTGAACTGGAGGCGGAGATCGAGGAGGTTGCTTCCGCGTGCCTGAAGGCAGCGCGTCCGCTCACTCCTGAGGTGGTTCGCTCCTGGATGCGCGGGCCGCCTTCCCGCTTCCAATGCGGTCCGGCCTTTTACATGCGGCTCATAGCCGAACTGAGCCATGGCCGGGTGCCCGTTTGGCCGATGCGGCAGCGCCACGGCGCGGGGTAGAGGCTCGATGGGAAATGGCGCTGTGTCGGCCCGCACGGCTCCAGCAGCTTAATCATTCGGCACCCAGCCCTTGCCCGGGATGAATTCCCGGCTGCCCGAATGGGTTGCGCATCCGGCCACTGCAAGCAGGGCCGCCAATACCAACAACAGACAAAGCTTTGACATGGCGCGATTTTAATCCAAATTCTCATTGAGACAAGCTCAACACGACTTGCTGCCATGGCCGAGACGAACAAGTTCCTCAAGGGCCAGTTGCTGCTCGACAGCGGCCAACTGCAGGGTTCGTTTTTTCAGCACTCCGTGGTGCTTATCTGCCAGCACGACGCCGAAGGCGCTTTTGGGCTGGTGCTCAACCGCGCCACCGGGAGCAATGTCGGGGAAATGATCGTTGCGGACCTCCCGGAAAAGCTTAAGCACTGTCCCCTCTATCTCGGTGGCCCCGTTCAGCCCTCCGCCTTGAGTTTCCTGCACACGGACGCCTTCGTTCCTGAAGCCAACGTCCTGCCCAATCTCAGCTTGGGCCACTCTTTGGATTCTCTCATCGAGATCGGGGAGTCATTCTCTCCCACGCGGAAGATCCGGCTCTTTGCCGGCTACGCCGGGTGGAGCCCCGGCCAGCTCGAGGACGAGATGAAGCGCAAGGCGTGGTTGACCCACCCGGCCTCTCTGGATTTGGTGTTTGAGACCAGGCCGGAGCACCTCTGGCAGCAAATCCTGCGGCAGAAGGGATGGCAATATCGCTTGCTGGCTCAGATGCCGGAAGACCCCTCGTTGAATTAGAAGCCGGTCCGCGCGCATCCAGGTGCTGTCACCGCTGGCGCGGCAAGACGGGATATTGGGCCTTGAATGTTGAACGTTGAATGTTGAACGTTCCTGCGGTTCACGGGGAGCATCCTGAACCGGCAATGGGAAAACATCCAACAACCAGTAATAGACCGTCTCCAGGTAACATGAACGAAGTCTTTGAGTTGGCAGATATTGGCGTGAACCTCGGCCACCGGTCGTTCCAGCCCGACCGACCGGAGGTTATTGAGCGCGCCTTTGCCGCGGGAGTTGAGACCATGGTGATAACCGGCGCAAGCCTCGCCGGCAGCCGCCAAGCGCAGCAACTCGCCGCCCACTACCCGGGGCGGCTCTTCTCCACCGCGGGCGTGCATCCTCACGAGAGCCGGAACTGCACGGCGGAAACGATAGCCGAACTGCGGCGGTTGGCGGCGCTGGACAACGTCATGGCGATTGGGGAATGCGGCCTGGATTTCAACCGGGATTTCTCGCCTCGCCCCCAGCAGGAGAAGTGGTTCGAGGCGCAAGTCGCCTTGGCGGAGGAATTGGGAATGCCGCTCTTCTTGCACGAACGCGACGCCCAACAACGCTTTTGCGAAATCCTCCGTGCCGTCAGGAAAGGAGTGCCGGCCGTCTTGCACTGTTTCACCGGAACTGGTGAGGGGCTGCGGCAGTGTCTCGATATGGGCCTGCACATCGGCATCACCGGCTGGATCTGTGATGAGCGGCGCGGCGCCCACCTGCGCGAGTTGGTTCGAGAGATTCCGCTGGAGCGGCTCATGCTCGAGACCGATGCCCCATTTCTTCTCCCGCGAACCATGCCAAGAAAGCCGAAGAACGGCCGGAACGAGCCGGCCTTTCTGCCGTACGTGCTGAGCACTGTAGCCGAGTGTTTGGGGCGCCCGGCCCGGGAGATAGCCGAGGCGACTTCCCGGACAGCGAGAGAATTCTTCCGGCTGGATGCTCCACTAAACAAGAAGACCGGGCTTTAAGCCCGGCCTTCCTGACACACTTGAGATATTCTCGCTAAAATCGTCACACGATGCTGTCTCGCAGACTCACGCGTGCCAGCCACACACGGTCTGGTCACTGCGTTTATGCACCGTCAACACGCCTTCCATATTATCACGAGTCGCGTCTTCTGCTAGTCACCAGTTCTGGGGACAGCCCCAACAAAGAAGTTGCGCCAAGCTGCGCCTTTAGCCAGAGTAAGCTGGTTGGCCGGAGAGATGGCTGAGTGGTTTAAAGCGCACGCCCGGAGAGCGTGAGTGGGCTTATACCCCACCGGGAGTTCGAATCTCCCTCTCTCCGCCAAACCTCACTTTCACCCAATAAAATCAGGGATTTCCGCAACGTTCTTTGGCCCGAATTGCATCCCAACTCTATGTAAAATCTATGTGAGGCAACGCCAAAATGCAGGAATGCGCATTATTATTCAATGCAAATTCACCCCCGCCCCACTCTCCTCCCACCGTCCGAAAATTCCCCGCCTACG
>JAJYHY010000558.1 GCA_021784555.1 bacterium | reverse complement strand
CGTCGGCACCGCGATGCACCGGCACTGGATGCGCCGAATATCGCGCTGTTGCAAACCAATCTGCGGCATCTACTCACCGGAGGCAAAAGTCCCGCCTTTTGCCGACCGGGATTTGAAACATGGTCATCCGGCAAGCAGGGCAAGGAACCCATTCTCGCCAGCCACGACCTCCATGACCTGATTACCAAGGAACAACTGGAGCGTATCGACGCCAGCGCCCGCATCCAGGAGCGCGAACCGTTGGATCCACGGCATAACCTGGCCGATCTCGAGCACGCCCAGCTGCGGGCTTTGATGGGTCTGCAACGGGACTCAGTGATTCCCTCCCGCCTTGATGTGACCCAATGGTACCGGACCCGAGCACATTTGAGCGGAGAGTTGCAATGTCGGCAGCCTTTTCGGAATGACACGACCCGACGTCAACGCTACTACCTCGATCTCGATGAAGACGGCGAACTGATTTTTCGGCGTTTCGAGAAACACACCCCGGACACGGAACATAGCGGTCGCTTGTCGCTCGTTTCCGTCCCCTGTGGGGAGCGCATCGATCTGTTCGAGGCCCCAGACTATACCGCCAGTCTACTGGCGTTAGCGGAACGCATGGAGATGGATACACACACATGCGCGCGAAAATTCGGCGTGGCCGACCTTGAGGAAACCCAGGACCGACAGCGGGACTGGTTGTATCACCCGGCTTTCGGATTTCAGCGATCGTAGCGGGCTCCTGCCTATGCGGCAGTCGAATGAAAACGAAAAACTAACTTTTCTGAGCTGCCTGTGCGGCAGGCTGGGTATCAATATTACTAAAAAGTAACTGGTGTTGACAAACGCGGGGAACCTAGCCAATCTGTGTAAACGGTTGGGTATATCCGGATATTGGGGTAACCGTAGTCAACCGCTGCCATCGGTTAAAAATCATCTGCGAGGTCGAGCATGGATGCTTCACAACAACACGGAATATTCCAGGTCGTTCAGAGCTTTCTGGATGAACGCCTGCAGGCCAAACTCGACAAGCTCGGAGAAGGAGAGGACGAAAAACGGCAGCAGTTGATCGAAGAGCATCAACTACGTTGCTGGATCGGCGATGCCGCCCGCCGGGCCGTCCAGATCGAGCGTGTGACCCACGCAATCAAATACAGTCATCCCGATGCCAAAGGCAGCAGTCTCTACAGCCGGGGAGCGATCGAGGCGGGCGATACCCTAATCGGTACGCATACCCTGAAGAAACTGATCGCTGACGTGGTCGGTAATGCCGCTGCCCTGGATGTATACAAATTCCTCCGACTCGAGGTCGATGGTGTAAGCCTGCTGGAACTGGCGCAGGCCCGTTCTCCTAAGCTGTATGCCGTTTTGGGAGGAGACGGGCAGGCAATGGAATGGATGGAGTCCTTCGCCGGGATCGATCAGCCCAAAGGCCGACCCGCTTCCCACAAACTAGCCAAACAACTCTACTGGCCTGTGGAGTCCAGCAGTTATCACCTGCTGGCACCACTGTTCCCTTCTTCACTGGTGCAGGCGCAATACGACCGCCTGCGTGAAGATCGTTTTGGCGAGGCCGCCAAGGCCGCACGCAATGCCCGCTTCGAGGGCGAGTCGTTCGAGCATGGTTATCGGGAATATCCCGATCTCGCCATCATCCATTTCGGCGGCAGCAAACCACAAAACATCAGCCAGCTCAACAGCGAACGGCATGGCGAAAATTGGTTGTTGGCGTCTCTGCCACCCACCTGGCAGCACACCGGGCTGAAACCGCCATGCTCTGTGGACAGCATCTTTGGACGCTGGTTGATGGGGTTCCGCGCTGTTCGGGGTCCGGTTTCTGCTTTGCGGAATTTTGTGAACAAGACCCACCGCAACAACTTGGCGATCCGCAACACCCGTGCCGACCTGACCCGATGGACCGTAGACGAGGTCTTGATGCTCGCCGCATCGGTTCAACAACTGCCGGCCGGATGGTCGGCCACGGAGACTTGTCGTCTGAACCGGCATGAAGCGCTGTGGCTGGATAAGGGCCGAGTAGCCGTCGATCCCGATTTCGCAGTGCAACGCGAGGCCGCCGACTGGATTGAGTCGGTAGCGCAAGGCTTTGGCCGCTGGCTCAACCAACAGCTAGACAGTGACAAAACGCCCATGAGCGATCCGGAGCGAGCACACTGGCAAGATGCGTTGGACAAAGAGCTAAACCTGCTGCGCGAGGAGTTAGACCATGTTTGAATCCGACGGATTGTTACTGTTGCCTCGCCTGCGGGCGCAGAACGTTAACGCCATATCCGGCCCGTTGAGTTGGGGCTTTCCTTCGCCAACGGCCTTTCTCGGTTTTGCCCACGCGCTGGAGCGGAAACTCGGGAACGATTGGGGCGTCGTGTTTAGCGGCGTAGGCGTCATCTGCCATCGTTTCGATCCTCAGACCTCCAGGCCGGCGGGGCGTCATCATCAGGTGTTTAGTCTGTCGCGCCACCCCCTGCGCGCCGGTTACAAGAAATTCGAAGACAAGGACGCCGCGCTCGTCGAGGATGGGCGTGCCCACATGGAAGTCAGCCTGTTGCTGCAAGTTTCTGGCAAGCCGCTGAGATCGAAACGGGATGAATTTCTAGAGTGCCTGATGGACACGGTTCACGGCATGCGCTTGGCCGGCGGCAGCCTGATTCCGTCTTTTGGTGAGCCGTGCCAGCCAGCATGGCATCCGTGGGGCTTCGATGAGGAAGACAACCTGCGGCAATTCCGCGCGGTACGCCGCCGCCTAATGCCAGGGTTTGCGTTGGTGCATCGACCGGATCTGCTGGCCGAACGTTTGGCGGCTTTGCGCGAAACCGATCCCAATGCCACCGTGCTCAATGCCCTGCTCAACCTGTGCGCCCTGCATGCCGAACCCGAAATCGACGATGAAGACAAGGTCCAGTGGCGATATCGCCGCGACCCAGGCTGGTTGGTTCCTGTGCCGGTGGGCTATGGCGCACTAGCCGACGCCTACCTGCCGGGAGAAGTCGCCAATGCCCGCGACAACGAAACACCGTTCCGTTTCGTCGAAAGCCTCTATTCCCTGGGCCAGTGGCTCAGCCCGCACCGCTTCTCCAACCCGAACGATCTGATGTGGCGCTATCGAACCGATGTGGAAAAAGGCCTCTACCTTTGCGCCAATGATTACGCAACCACTTTGACCGACAAGGAGTAAACCGATATGAGCACAACCCCACTGAAAACTGCCTCCGTTCTCGCTTTCGAGCGCAAGCTCGACCCTTCCGATGGATTGTTCTACGCGGGTGACTGGGACAACCGCAATGCGCCATACTGGCCCGCCGTCACCCTCCACGAGAAGTCCGTTCGCGGCACGATCTCCAATCGCCTAAAAACCAAGGAACAAGATCCGGCGAAGCTGGATGCGGCCATCCAGAATCCAAACCTACAAACAGTAGATGTTGCTACCCTGCCCTCGGGGGCCGACACCCTGCGTGTCGTCTTCACCCTGCGCATCCTGGGTAGGGCTGGCACTCCATCCGCTTGCAATAATCCAGACTATCAGCTTGCCATCAAAAAGGTGGTTGACGGCTACAAGCAAGAAATCGGCTTTGGCGAGTTGGCCCGGCGCTGTCGTCGGTTGCGCCGGCCTTGCCTGGCACTGGGCGGGATGGTGAAGGCCACGGCGGCGGACCTGCGCCTGTTTTCCGCGGTCCACGCGCTGACGGAACTCA
>JAJYHY010000557.1 GCA_021784555.1 bacterium | reverse complement strand
TGCCGAGCGCTGGCCCAGCACGCGGCCCGTATCAGCCCCGCTGGAACAGCGGAACAGGCTGGCGCCTGGGAGGCAGAAGAAGGACTGCCGGATGACGATCCCTTTTTTAAGATCATGGAAGAGGTCCAACGAGAACGTGGAAAGCATTTGCCCCGGTCCGGGCCGGGGTTCGATTAACCGATGTTCGTCCTCGACACCAACGTCCTCAGCGAAATCGTTCGTCGCGCGCCGCATCCGCGCGTCCTCCGCCGCTACCGTGATACGCTGGACTCCGAGCTTTTTACCTCGGCGATGTGTGTCGAGGAGATGCGCTACGGCTGCTGTGCCGGCCCGGGCGCCGAGATTCGCTGGCGCAAGGTCCAGGTACGGGTGCTGAGCCGCGTAGCGGTCTTGGACCTTGATTACCACACGGCCCTGCTGCCCGGCGAGCTTCGCGCCTCCTGGAAGCGGGCAGGCACGCCAGTCGGCTATGCTGACGGTCTGATCGCTGCGACTGCGCTGGCGCTCGACTTTACCCTGGTCACCCGCAACATCACGCACTTCGACCACGTTACCGGTCTGAGGGTGGAAAACTGGTTCGATTGAGACGCGAGGTGGGCGGTGAGAATACGGGGCAGAGCAAGCTCTAAGAGCGATCGCTGTGCGGGTGTATTAACGATTCGTATGCGCAGGTCCTCCCGCGGTAACGGGCATGAGCGTCATCGTGTCGTTGCCGAAGATGTCGATCACCTTGACCGCTATCGTGTATCGGCCCGGCTTGGCGTAAGTATGGCTGACGCTGGTCAATTCCAGATCCCGGTTCTGCCGCGTGCGGAAGCTCTGCCATTCGTTCTCGAAAATATAGGCGCCGGTCCAGCGTTCTTCGAAATCGACAAACTCGCCCGGATCGGCCTGAACCACGCCGGGCAATTCGTCCTCAACGCCCATTCGCTTCGGCACCTTGATGATTTCCTTCCGGCTTTCGTAATCGAAATCGACGGTCCAGTAATCCAGTCTTGGGTGCCAGGTCGATGCCTTCGTGCCGGGCCTCGTCCAGCGCGGCCGCGGGCGGGGAGAGGAGGTGAACCTTGCACCAAATATATCCTGCTGACAGTGCCAAGGCGGCGGATTCTCATGTTCCAGGACCGTTCCGGCACTCCCGCGGTCGCGGGCTTCGTCGAGGCGAGGCTCAGCCTCCGTTGAGCAGAGTCGCGCTTTCATTGCGGCGGGACCACATCATGGGTTCAATCTCGTACGCCTTCATGGCGGCAAGGTTGTCCTCACTGGGCGGGTGCTCGACATCATTGACGAACGTGTACGCTACCAACTTCTCGGCCCGCACCGCGCGCACGTCCGCAACGGCGAAGGCGAACGAGAGCGCTTGGTCTTTGGTGAGCTGGTTAATGGCCTGGATCACCCGCTGCGGATGCCGCCTGGTTTTGGGCAGGCCGAAGTCGAACTTGTGGTCGAAGCCGCTACGCCCGCTCAATTTGAAATCCGGAAAGACGGGGATATGGTTTTCCTCCAGGAACCGGGCTACATCTTCCTTAAAGAGCGAGAGCACGTGCTCCTCGCCCATAACGAACATGTCGTTAACGGCCAGCATCGCCTGAACGAGATTATGCTTCTTCTGTGGGAAGTCCTGTGGCGTCGCGTGAACTTGCAACTCCTCGGCTTCCTGTCGGACGCCAAAGCCGTTCAAGATCGCCGTGAGGTGCGCCTTGCGCTTCTCCGTGCCGAAGGTCATCCCGGAGGAAGCGAGGTCCGAAAGGGTGTAGCCGTCATCTGTCAGCAGAAAGCCCCCGTTGCGTTTCTCAGCGTAGATTTCAATCTCGTCGTTGTGGCGGTCCAAAAACGGGGTAGCGATGCGGCAGGAGCCCTCCGCCTCGCTAGCGCGCAGCCCCTCCTTTAACCACCGAAGGTAATCGGCTATCAGTCTCTCACACTCGCCTCGGTTCATACCGTCAACTGGATGCTCGGAATCGTCTCCACGGCGCAATACCGCAAGAAATCCTCAAGACAAAATACACCATTGTTCAGATCGCGCAGGACCAACCCCGGCACATCGGTGGGTTCATAGGCAACCTTGTCCTCAAAGCCTTCCAGGTAGCGGTGGAAATGCGGACAGGCCAGGCGCACGCCCGGGCGGTAGGGCGCGTCGGGCGGGTTCCGATGGGCGGGGCCGCCTATGTCCAGCCGGGCCAGGATGAGAACCCTTCTCGCCCTGGTCTGATATTTGAGCCGCGCGCGGGCTTGGTTGCCTCGTTCAAAGTCAAAGAGGAATTGTTCCCGGCGATCCAGCGAGCGGAGCTCCCGCTCCTATCTGACGGGCTGAGAATTCGGAAACTCGAGCGGGTCGGCCTCAACGAACTCTTTAGGCATTTGCAGCAAGGCGTCGGCTTCAGGTTGGCTTAAGGGCATAGCTATCCCAGTTCAGTACTGGAACTATAGGGATTTGTGGCAGCCGTGTCACGGATCATTGCTGATCAGCCTGAGGATGTTTCGGGCCGGTATTGTGAGGCATAATTTGAAGAGGTGCCGGCCGATGGTAGGAGTGCTCTGTTTTTGTCGAGTGCCGTGAGGCATGACACCATCATTTGCTGACACCTTTCTGCCCTCCCCTCCGCAGTCGTTGGCCGTCGTGGCAGAGTGACGGCCGGCTGTCACTCCACTGTGTAATGTCGCTGCCCTTGCAGTGGGCCGGGGATTGTAACTTGTTTTTGAAACAGGCTCGTCGCGGCTTCGTTCGTCACGGTGCTCCAGGGCCCGGACGGGCTTGTGGTTTGGATGTGTTCTGCGTCAGCCTCGTCGATGCCCCAGGACAATCGGAGGCCTGGCCCCACCCGCTGGATTTGCAGCCGCACCATCGGCGTTAGCAGATAGGCCCGCTCTACCCCTTCGGGGTTGGTCCCCTCGCCTACGATCTGCCCATGCCGATTAATGGCATGCGCCTCCGGTAATTGCCACAGCGTCCCCAGGTCGGTTATCCGGTAGTTCGGCTCCCCGAGGGCGGCCACCCCACTGCACAAGAGCACCGCCGCGGCGGTTCCCACACTCACGTTTCTCGTCTCCATCCGGCATTCTCCCGCTGCTTTAAGCTGTTTCTACGCGAGTCTGACCTGCTCGTTTTGCCCCGTCAAGCCCCACCCGAGCGGTCTTCGCAGTCAACTCTTGACCGCACTCTTTTCCGGAGAGAGCTTGCTTTCGACCGCACCGCTGGGCGTAGTTTCGTTATGAGCAAGATTGAGGAGATTGAGTGAGCCGCTGAGCAATCGCTCCTGGCCGGTTTCGCGAGGCTGGCTGCGTGGATAGATGAGCGGCGGGGCCTTGGGCTCATCCGGTCGAGACGTCGTTTGACCCGGGTGGTTCTCGGCGGCCTTGCCCTCCGTTCGTTGGAGACGTCGGCGCCGAAAGGCGTCGCTGCGGATTCACTACGCCTGGCGAAATTGGTGGCCGCATCGAGGATTTTCAGCCAGGTCCGGGGAGGTCGGGAGGGGCTTGCGGGCGGGCTTGGCAGCGGCTCACCCGCAGCTTATGCTTTGAGGGTGAGCACAACGGCGGTGCATATTGTCCAATTGGTAAAGAGCCTGCCTCCAGGAGATCAGCAAGCGATCTGCCGAGCGCTGGCCCAGCACGCGGCCCGTATCAGCCCCGCTGGAACAGCGGAACAGGCTGGCGCCTGGGAGGCAGAAGAAGGACTGCCGGATGACGATCCCTTTTTTAAGATCATG
>JAJYHY010000556.1 GCA_021784555.1 bacterium | reverse complement strand
AGGCGGAGCCTGGCGATTAAGAATTCGCGCCGGGACTTCTGGCCAGACGATTCCGGGAAATGAGCCAGAGGAGACTTGGTCCGCGCTATGCACCAGACGCCGGTTGGCGGATTTGCCCGCTTTCAGCCTGGCTCAACTGAGAGCCGATCTTTGGCGGCCTCGACCGTGAGGCGGCCATCCGCCCGCCCGCTCGCCAGCAGGGCCTCCGCCGCCGCATCGCCGACCAACTTCTCCACCGCGTCGCGCATCGGCCGGGCGCCGAGCTTGGGATGAAACCCTTTGCGCACCAGGAACGCCAAAACGGCTCGATCAAGATCCAGTCTATGACCACGAGCGGCGAGGAATTCAATCTCGCGCGCAAGGAACTTCCCGGCGATCTCCAATTGGTGCTCGTAGCTCAGCCGATGGAAGACCACTTTCTCAGTGATGCGGGCAAAGATCTCCGGGCGTAGCGCCTGCTGGGCGCGGGTCAGGACGTGACGCTCCAGCGTGGCATCGGTGGAATGCTGCAGGCTCAGCAACTCGGCCGAGCCGATGTTTGAGGTGAGCCAAACGTAGAAGCCGCTGAAATCCAGGGTTTGGCCGGTGGCGACGGTGAGCCGGGCGGCATCGAGCAGTTGCAGCAGGATGTCGAGCACGCGCGGGTGGGCCTTCTCGACCTCGTCGAACAGGAGCGAGCCTTCAACCGCTCGCTCACGCACCGCGCCCAAATAACCGCTCTCGCCCAGGCGCGCGCCCAGCAGCAGGCCCAGCGCGTCCTGGGTCTGGAACTCGGACATGTCGAAGCGGAACAACTGGCCAGCGCCGAAGACGTGCGCGGTGGTCACCACGACCGTCTCCGTCTTGCCCACACCCGTCGGGCCAAGGAGCAGGAAGCTGCCGCGCGGGCGTCCCGGTTTGGCCAGGCCCAGTTCACCCCGCCGCACGGTGGAGATGATGCGCGGCAGAACATGGGACTGGCCGCGGATTTCGCGCGGCAAGAGCAAATCCAGTTCGTGGAGTTTGGCGAGCTTTGTTGCGTCCAGCGTCGTGTTCATCGCCTTTCCATTACCACGGACTGCCCGTGCATTTTGTGTAGCTGATACATCTTCGACAGGGACGTTGGCGCTACAACTGGCGGCGTAATTCGGCGGAAGACCCGCTGAACAACGACAGAAATATGAAAACAGCAACGTCCAATACCATTAAGTCCATCAAACGATTCACTCGCGGGGCCGCCTACCGGCTCCGGTCGGCTCTCACCTTCGCGACCATCCTCAGCCTCAACACCCTCTCCGCCCTGGCGCAAACCAGCAGTGGAGTCAGTTTCAGTTCCACCGACCTCAAGACCGGCATCAGCAACACGCTGGCGGTGATCATGATGTTCGGCTTCGTGCTGGGCATCGCCTCGGTCATCTACGGCGGCTTCGCCGTGCGGCGCGGGGACGTGGATCAGGGCAAGATGTCGATCATCGGCGGGGCGATCATCGCCGCCGCGCCCGCCCTCATCTTTGCCTTCTTCAAGATCTTCGGCATCGACTCCAACAGCGCCGTAGGGGTCGGCAATTTCTGACGCGCTAAGGCCTGTACGCAAATCACCCCGCCGCCCCAAGCCGCCATGAAGACTGAACTCCGATTCACCGACACCAACGCCGCCTCCGATTCCAAAGGCCGCACGTGGGGTCTGGAAGGGAGTCTCTTCTGGTGGCTTGTAGGCGGCGTCGGGGTAGGCATCGCCGTGTTCTTCGTCCTGCTCGTGCTGCTGAAGCTTTCCCTGGCACTGTCGTTCGGCTTGGCCCTGGCCCCGGTCGGGCTTTGCCTGGCTTACATCTTCGGACTGCGCCAGGGCAAACCGCCTGGTTACGACGGGGACATATTTGAACACTGCCTTTCAGGCGGTGGCTTCAGCCCCGACACGGAACATCTGCCAGAACATCCATTTCATGAACCCCAGTAGTCTCACTATTCGCGAGCGCGAGCGCCGGCGCCAACTCGACAACCTCAACTCCGCCGAGAGGGCCTTGCGCGCTAATTTGCATATCCACGGCCTGGACGCCACCGCCCGCGAGCATATGGAACGGGCTTTGTGCCACGTGCGCGAGGGCTACATTGCCGTCAATGAACCCGGCCGCGCCCGCACCGTGCAGAAACTTGTCGAAGACCTGGGCAAGGTCGAACGCCTTATGGAAAAGCTGAGGGCCAGAACGGGCGTAACCGTGCGAACCATAAGCCCATGAGGTGAGATAATGTTCGAGCGCGCCCCCGACGGTTTCTTTGTCCGCGACCTGATTGTGTTCAATCACCTGCGCCGCGGCGGTTACGTGTCAAAGGGGTTCGGCCTGGAAGCCCCCGACCTCACCAACAGCCCGGCTTCGGATTTGAACGAGTTCCAGGACCAACTCTGCCTGTTGCTGGCTTCCCTGCACGAAAACCAGCGCCTTCAGGTGCAGTACTTCTGCGACTCCGATTACCGAGCCGAACTCCTGCGCTACCAGCGCGAAACCGAACAGTTCACCAACATCTGGACCAAGCGCACGCGGAACGAGCGGTTCGCCCGCTATTGGCAGGCGATGTCCGAGCGCCGGTTGCGCCGGCAACGGGCGATTCTCTATGTCTCCCGCAAGCTGGACAACGTGCCCAGTACCTTCCAGACCACCGCCGCCCGCCGCGATTACTACCGCACCCTGCTCGACCAACTGGAGACCGAATACCAGCATGTTCACCGCTTGCTCCTCGAAATCTTCGGCCTCAGCGGGGCGCGGGTTCTGCCAATGACCGACCTCGACCATTTCCGGCACTACAAACGCTTCCTCAATCCCTCCCTGGCCGAGCGGTTCGATTTCGACCCGGCCGAGGGCTTCGTCCCCGAGCTTTCCATCCAGGAGAACTGCTGGCACAGCGAGGGCAATGGGCAAAGCGATTTCGGGTTCTTCCTGGACGGTCATTATCACTCCCTGATCGTTCTGACGCGCTGGCCGCGCACGACTTATCCGGGCATCATCCAGCGCCTTACCCAACTCCGGCTCCTGGATTACATCATCACGGTCAATTTGGACCCGCTGCCGGTCACCGAAGAAATCAGCAAGGAGGAAAAGGAGCACGACCGGGTGGCCGGCGACTACGCCAGCGAAAAGAAGATCTCCCTGCTCACCGTGATGGAGAAGAAGCAGCGGAAGATTCACGCCCTGATGCAGGGCCAGACGCTTCCCTTCCACGCCCTCTTCACCGTGCGCGTCTGGGACAAGACCAGGGACGGGTTGAACGCCAAGGCCGGCGCCGTCAAGAACGCCATCAACTCCATGAACGCCGCCCAGTATTTCGAGAGCAACCTGCCCAGCACTTCAAGGAGCCTGTTCTTCCAGACGTGGCCGGGCTGGACCTGGGGCCGCTACGAGCACCGCAAGCTTTATGCCGAGCACCGCTTCCTCGCGGACATGCTCCCGGTTACCAGCACCTTCACCGGCCACCTGGCGACCGCCGAGGCCATCTACGACGGCCCGCACGATAACCTGGTCGGCGTCCAGACCTTCTCCGGCCCGGCGGGCAACCAGACCCCGCAGCACGCCGTCTTGCTGGGCATGTCCGGAGCCGGCAAATCGGTCACCGTATGCGACCTGCTCTCCCAGACCGAGGGCTACTTCGCCTACACCGTCATCATCGAGGAGGGACTCAGCTACGGGATCTATACGGCCACGGTCGAAGAGGGCGCGCGGCCCATCATCCTCCATCCCGACGGCGATTTG
>JAJYHY010000153.1 GCA_021784555.1 bacterium | reverse complement strand
CCGCACTCCAAACGCTCCGCGAGATTCCCAAACGTTGCGCGAGACCTGGACGCCCTGGAGTCGGCAAGGCCGCAGGCTGGGACGGCCCGCTCGAACCTGGCGCCAGCCTTTGGAGTGCGGCGCGGACCGCCGCTTTCGCTTCTCCAAACGCTCCGCGAGATTCCCAAACGTTGCGCGAGACCTGGACGCCCTGGAGTCGGCAAGGCCGCAGGCTGGGACGGCCCGCTCGAACCTGGCGCCAGCCTTTGGAGTGCGGCGCGGACCGCCGCTTTCGCTTCTTCTCCTCTCCAAGGCCAAATGAGAATTGCTGTCAGTGATTGAATCCGGCTTGGCAATCGTCTAACGTCGCAACTATGAAGTTTTGGCCCAGCCTGTCTCGCGGCGCCCTGCTCTTGCTTTGCGGCGTGCTTTTGAGCGGCTGTTTCCAACCGCCCCAGAGCCAATTAGACGAAGAGCGGGAGTCTCATTTTCAAACGGGGAAGAGCCGCATTAACGCGATGGATTACCCGGGCGCCATTGACGCCTTCGAAAAGGCGCTGGAGGTCAATCCTCATTCCGCCTCCGCGCACTTTGAGCTGGGCTGGCTCTTCGACCAGAAAGAACCCGACCCCGCCGCGGCAATCTACCACTACCAGCAGTTCCTAACGCTTCGTCCCAACGCCCCGAATGCCGAATTCGTCCGGCAGCACATCCTCGCCTGCAAACTGCAACTGGCCGAGACCGTTTCTCTGGCCCCTGTGACGGCGGAACAACAGCGGGAGCTGGACAGGCTCAACGATGAAAACAAACAGTTGAGGGCCGACAACGCCCGTCTGCGCCAAATCATCCAGCAATGGCAGGACTACGTCGCCCGGCAGCAGGCAAGAGCCAGGCTTGCCGCCTCTGATTCCGCCCGCCAAAGCCAATCCACTTCCGCCTCTGCCCCAGGCCCCGCGTCCTCGCCCTCTCCCGACCGGACGGAAGGATCGCAGTTCTCCCGCCAGCGGCACACGGGCCCCTACCGAACCCATGTCGTCAGACGCGGAGACACCCTGGCTCGCATCGCGCGCGAATACGGGGTCAGCTTGGGCGCCATCCAGGCCGCCAATCCCGGACTGGAGCCTCGACGCCTGCTTCCGGGCCGAACGGTCCGTGTACCGGTCTCCGGGCATAGCGCCCGCTGAGGGTCTTGCTCTTGCTCCCGCCTTTGCTCCTGCTCCCGCCCTTGCTCGCCATTGGGGATGAAGAGCAAGAGCATGAGCAAGTGCGCATCTCATTCTTTTCGGGCATCCTGTGCGCAAAATCATGACCGCGACCCGCCACCGATCTCCACAGCCCCAGCGGGGCTCGGGCAAGAGAGGGAACTCGGCTGAAGAAAGTGAAATGCGCCCCCTTGCAAATTTCTCTTAAAAAAAGCTTGAACATTGGCTGAAAAAGTGAGTCAATACTCCGAGCCGTTTTGTGGGATCTGTCTTGCGCTGAGTGACCGGGGAGCCTTGGTTGACTGGCTTAGGGAGTCCAGGGGCGAAGCCGCAGGGTGGTTCGGACGGGGTTTTGGCCGGTTACATGGTTTTGGGGCGGAATACGCGATGCGGTTTTTTTTCACAAAAGTGAAAGATTTATTTTGACACCGACAGCCGATCTCCTGTAAAAAGCTATAAGATTTATCAGTGGCAGTACCTCTTTGGGGTCTGATTAAGCTAAACAATTATGAAAAAACTCGTTGCCTCAGTCGGTTTAGTGGCTCTCGGCGCGTCCACTCTTCAAGCGGCGTCTCTCCCGAATTTCCTCACGGAATCCGGCAAGCCCTGGAGTATTTCCGCGACGCTCCGCGGCTTTTACGATGACAACATCAACTCGCTCCCCGATAATTTTCCAATGGATGGTTATGAGCGGGATAGCTTTGGCTTCCAGGTCAGCCCAACGCTGAGCCTCTCGTTAAACCCGTCCCAAACAACCTCACTCAGGGCGGGTTACACCTATTCGTTTCTATGGTACGCCAATAAACTCTACAGCAGTTCGGACCATAACGACCAAACGCACCAGTTCGACTTCGAGTTGAACCACGCCTTTAGCGAGCGTTACACGATGGACGTCCGCGACTCCTTTGTTATTGGCCAGGAGCCGGACATGCTCCGAACCGGGGATGCCCTCACCAGCTTCCAACGGATTCCCGGAGACAACATCCGCAACTTCGGCGCCATCAACGCCGACGCGGAATTGACGCACCTGCTCGGCGTTGAAGTCGGCTATGCCAATTCTTATTTCGATTACGCCGCCAATGCGCCAGTTTATGGTTACCTCTTCGGCTTCGCCCCTTACGTGGCGCAGCCAAGTATTGGCGGGCTATTGAACCGAATCGACAACACGGTGCATTTAGACACGCGGTGGCATCTCCAACCTACCACCGTTGCGGTCGCTGGCTACCGGTTCGACGACGTGGATTATACCAGTGACTCGGTCATTTTCGGCGGCGATCCCTTCGGCTTTTTGCCAACGGTGACCAGTGACGAGCGCAACTCCCGCTCCCACACCGGCTATGTTGGTTTGGATGAAACCTTCCGGCCCGACCTGACCGGCAGCCTTCGCGTGGGCGGTGAATATACCGAATACTACAACGACCCCTCTGGTATGACAAGCGTTAGCCCTTATGTTCAGGCCAGCTTGCGCTGGACATACCAGCCCGAGAGCTTTGTCGAGATGGGTGTTTCCCATGACCGCAATGCGACCGACCTCCTCGGCGATCCGACAAAGGGCAACATCACGGTGGACCAGGAATCGACGGTGGTTTATGCCTCGATCACTCAGAAGCTCTTTTCCAAGGTGTATGCCAACCTGCTGGGCCGCTTCCAGGACTCCACCTTCAACGGTGGCGTCATTAACAATACCTCTGAGCGGTATTATGAGTTCGGAGCGAATCTTCAGTACCGCTTCAATCCCAATATTTCCACCTCAGTCGGCTATACCTATGACAACTTGGACTCCCCCGAGGTCGTCTATTCGGGGACCGGCTATAATCGCAGTTTCGACCGGAACCGCGTCTATATCGGTCTGACGGCGACGTACTAAGCCGGACTGAGCAAAATGTGTTAAATGACGGGGGCCGGCCGATCGTGACTGGCCCCCACTTTGTTTTTTGACTTATGGATCCTCTAAAAGTTACCCCGCCTCCGGAAACGAAGCTGCATTTCCTGGATTACTGGCGGATCATTCGCATTCGCAAGACGGTCATTCTGGCGGTCTTCCTTCTGGTAGTCATCACTGCCACGCTGGTGACGTTCATGCTGCCGCAATATTACGCCAGCACGGCGCAAATTCGCGTCGAGCGCGACCAGACCGACATCGCCAGCATGATGCCCTCGCAGAGCATGTTCGCGGGCGGGTATGATCCATACTTCATGCAGACGGAATTGGCCGTCATCAAGTCCGACGACCTCCTCAGCAATGTCGTCTGGCGCCTGAACCTCAATGCGGAATGGGGTAAGAAGTACGGGGGCGGCGATCCGCTTTCGACGCGCCAGAGCATCAACATTCTGAAAGGCGAGTTGGACGTGAGCCCGGTCCGCATGACGAGCTTGATCAATATCACCGACTATAGCCAGGACCGCAATGAGGCGGCCAGAATCTCTGAGGCCATTGCGCTGGAATATCAGCAGCACCGCACCGAGCAGCGCAATGAGTTGAGCGCGGGCGGCATCAAGACCCTCTGGGATCAGTACACAAACATGACCACCCAGATCACCGAGCAGCAGACGCGCGTCGATGACCTGCGCCAGAAGTATAAGATTTCGGACGTTTTAGCCAACGAAAGCGCTCCCACCCCGCTGATGAGCGCCGAAAACTTGCGCAAGCTCAAAGAACTGGAGATCGAAAGCGAGTTCGATTATGTACAGAAACAGGCCTTGCTGGATCAACTTTCCAAGTTGCCTGAGCAGAAACTGGTTCAAACCATCGAAACCACCTCGCAAGATGCCAATCTGACAACGCTGCTCGACCAGAAGGACCTGGTGGACCAGAAGCTGGTGGTGGCAAGCCGGGCTCTTGGCAAGAAGAACCCGGATCTTGCCGATACCGAGGCGCAGTTGCTCGACCTGAATAACAAGATCCAGGACCGAGTCAATGGCATCCTTAAGGGCCTCAAAACAAAGGTCGAGGCTATTAAGACGGGCTTGGATGAGTTGAAGAAGGACGTGGAGAACGCCCGCACGGAGGACATCCAGATGGCTCAAAAGACCCGCCCCTACTGGGATGCTAAGCGGCGTCTGGATACACTGAACAACTTCCGCCGGGTTTTGGAGTACCGGATTGCCTCCGAGCAGGTCGATAAGGCCCTGCCCAAGACAACGATGGTGGAGATTATCGAGCACGCCCAGCCCGGTTTGGCTCCGGTTAAACCCGACAAGACCCTGAACATCGCCTTGGGCATCATCATCGGGTTGGTGGTCGGCGTCGGCTTGGCTTTCTTCATTGAGTATCTGGACACCAGCGTGAAGACGATTGATGACGTGGAACGAGCATTGCAGGCGCCGGTGCTGGGGGTCATCCCGCAGAACGTCGGCCTCATGATCGATGAGGGGATCGAAAGCCCGCATGCGGAGGCCTACCGCGTTCTGCGCACCAACCTCCTGTTCTCACGCAAGGACGACAAGCTCAACACGGTGGCGGTTGTCAGCGCTGGCGCCGGCGAGGGCAAGTCCACAACCGTTTTCAACCTGGCCGCGGTATTTGCCCAGGGCGGACAACGCGTTATCGTGGTGGACTCCGACCTGCGGCGGCCGACGCTGCACAAGATGTTGCGCGTGAGCAACAGCATCGGTTTGACCAATTTTCTGCTTAAGCAGAACACGCTGGAGGAGGTCATCCAGACGACTAACGTGCCCACCATGGACTTCATGGCCAGCGGCAAGCTGCCCAGCAGTTCCCTGGGCATCCTTAGTTCGGTCCAGATGCGCGACCTCATCACCGAGCTCAAGCAGCGGTACGATTTTGTCTTCTTCGATTCCCCGCCCATCATGGGCGTGAGCGACGCCTCCATCCTGGCCAGCGCGGTGGATATGGCCTTGCAGGTCATCCAGTATCGCCGCTACCCCCAACCGATGAACATTCGCGCCAAGCAATTGATTGAAAAGGTGGGCGGCAACCTGGTGGGCATCGTGTTGAACAACATCAACATGTCCCAGGACGAGAGCTACTACTACTATAGCGGTTACTACCACGATTACTACTACTCGCACCGCGACGAAACCCCGGAGCCGGCGGCCCCCAAGGGCACTGAGGCGCCTGCCAGCGAGAAAACCAAGCTCGAGATCAAACAGAAATACTGAGTCACGGGTCAAAAGGGTCAAATGACCATTATGAAAGTTGTGAGCGGAATCGGGAAACATTTGGGGATCGTGGGTGCGGTATGTCTGGCCGTCATGGCTCTGGCGGGCTGTCAGTCCCCCTCGGCGGCAACCAGAACCAATGCGCTGGCCAAGCTCGACCCGGCCGAGGTGTTGCAGGTTGGAGAGAGCGTGTTGATCGACTTCGAGGACTTGCCCACCGGCACCGGTTCCCAGGTCTTTAACCGGCAGATCAAGGCCGACGGCTCCCTCTCGCCCCTGATGGAAAACCATGTGTTCTACGCGGCCGGGAAAACGCGCACCCAGCTCGAAGATGAGATCCGGAAGTTTTATGTGCCGGACTATTACCAACGGCTGACGGTGACCGTCCGGCCACAAGGCGACACCCGCGTCTTCTACGTTGGCGGTGAAGTCCGCACCCCCGGCGCTCAAAAGTACATCCCCGGTGTAACCGTGTCGAAGGCGATTGAATCCGCCGGGGGTTTTACGCAGTTTGCCAACAAGAAGAAGGTCAAGCTCATCCGGGCCGATGGGAAGCACATCCTCACGGTGAACTGCAACAAAGTGCTGGTCGACCCCACCCTCGATCCGGAAGTCTTCCCTGGTGATAAAATCTATGTGCGGCGCCGGTTCTGGTAATGGTTCAGCTTAACATCCTGTCCGGGAAGAGGGCGGGCGCTGCCTACATCGCCCGCCGTTTTCCTGTACAGATTGGACGCGGCCCCAAAGCCGGCCTGCGCCTGGAGGAGGATGGCATTTGGGACGATCACGTGTTGCTCGAATTCCAGGCGGGCCAGGGGGTGGTGCTCAGGGCGCAATCGGGGGCGCTGGCGCGGGTGGGCGGCCGGCCTGCCCGGGAGACTCTCCTGCGCAACGGCGATGTCATCGAACTCGGCTCTATCAAACTCCAGTTTTGGCTCAGCGAGACCCGTCAGACCCGCCTGACAACCCGAGAGTGGGCGACCTGGGCTGGCATTGGCGGGGTTGCACTCGGCCAGATGGCGCTCATTTATTGGCTGGTAAATGCAATCCGGTAATCGGCGTTGGGGGCGCGTTGGGGTCAGTCCTCACCTTTTCCGCGGGGATGAAAGGCGAAGTGGCGGAAAGAGACGCAGGCCCGACCCCGAGACCACGGCCAATCGCTGCAGATGAAGCTTTTCAATCGTCATCCGAGGAGCCTGTTCAAGGGACTGCGACTGCCGCGCCCGCGCGTTCGGTTGCCTTTCCTGCGGGAGTTGCGTCATTATTCCTGGCCCAAGGCACAGAGGGACCTGATAGCCGGGGCGACCTTGACGCTGGTGTCGATTCCGCAGGCGATTGGGTTTTCGCTCATCCTCGGCCTGCCGCCAATGGTCGTCATCATATCGGTTGTCGTTGGGGGATTTGTCAGCGCGCTCTTCTTTTCTTCGTTTCACCATGTCTTTGGGCCGACGACCTCGGTGTCGCTCATCACGGCGGCGACGATCACGGCCAACGCCGACCTTGTTGACAAGCTGGCGCTGCACCCGGTGCAACTGGCCGCGTACCTGGCGCTGTTGATCGGGATCATCCAATTTGTGGCGGGCCTGTTCAACTTCGGGGAAGTCACGAAGTTCATTTCCCGCTCCGTGGTGGTCGGTTATACCAGCGCCATCGGGGTGTTGCTCATGGCCAGTCAGTTGGGCAACGCGATGAGATTCCACAGCACCCCAGGCGAGAATCTGTTCCAGGCCGTCGAGGAGACGCTCAAGGCCGCGGCGCATGGGACTTTTTCCTGGTGGGCCATAGGAATTGCGCTGCTGACATTGGGCATTTTCATCGGGATCAAGCGGTGGCGGCCAAACTGGCCCGAAGCGCTCATCGGCCTGGCGTTTCTGGGGATTGCCAGCCACATTTTTGCCTCTTTTCATCCGGCGGCGCCCTTGCCCTTCCGGATAGTAAAGGATGAGGGCATGCTGGCGGCGATCCTGCCGCAGCTCGCTCACCTGCCCTCCTGGCACGCGCAGAATGTGGTTGTCCATCGCCTGGCCAGTACCGCCATTGCCATCGCCATCATCGGCATGCTGGAGGCCTCCGCCATTACCACCTCTCTGGCGGCCAAGAGCGGCCAGCACCTCGACTCCAACCAGGAACTGATGGGCATGGGCGCCGGAAATATCGCCGCGGGCCTCTTCGGTGTCAGTCCGGGCTCCTCCAGTTTCACCCGCTCAGCGGTGAACTATCAGACGGGGGCGAACTCGCAGCTTTCCTCCATGTTGAGCAGCGTGGCGGTACTGGCAATCCTGCTCTTCATGACACCGGTGTTCAACTACATCCCAGTGGCTGCGCTGGCGGCTCATCTCATGCGGGTCGGTTACAAACTCATCAACCGTCCCCAGATTCGGATAGCGACACGCTCCACCCGCTCGGACGCGGTCGTGTTCTTCGCCACGTTGGGCGCGGCCCTGTTCTTCAAGCTGGACACGGCCATTTACATCGGCATCGGCATCGCCCTGGCGCTGTTCCTGCAGAAGACCAGCCGGCCGACGCTGGCGGAGTACTCCTTCAGTGAAAGCGGCGCCTTAACGGAACTGCCGGACCGCTCACCGCGCCCGCACCCGCAAATCTCTATTATTCATGTCGAGGGGGAGCTGTTCTTCGGCGCGGCGGAGCTGTTTCAAAGCCATCTGCGCCACCTGGCCGAAGACCACAACATACGGGTGTTTATCCTGCGAATGAAAAATGCCCGGCACCTCGACGCCTCCACCATGATGGCCCTGGAGTCACTCCACGATTACCTTCGGAAAACCGACCGGCACCTGCTCATCAGCGGCTGCAGCCAGGATGTCATTCGCGTGCTCCGCAACAGCGGCCTCCTCAAATATATAGGCCAAGAAAACATCTTCCCCACCGAAACCAACCCGACTGTCTCCACTCGGCGGGCACTGCTGCGCGCCCGGGAATTGCTTCCCGAAGAGGAACCCGGGGTGCGCCTGTTCTATGACCGTCCGAGCCAGGCTGGCGGCGACAAGGCGAATAACTCTGGGCCGCCGGAGGATTATCAGATCTGAGTGACACGCCAAAATAGGGTGAGAAAATGACAATCTATGGCTTGTCCCAGCGAGCCAGACCGGCTCAAATGCCTCCTGTCCGGCGGCGGCTCCTCTTCCATGGGTTCCCCACCCATCCTCCTTAGCGCCCGCTGCCGGACCTCCGGCAAGCTTTCTTTCGCATCGACAATCCGCCCGATCCATGATTCAACGTCCGGAGTATGCCAGCCCAATCGAAAGAGGAGTTATTGCAGCGGATACCTTCCGTGACGGAATTGCTCAAGAGCGCGGAGGCCGCCGCATGGCTGAAGACTCATCCCTCGAAGCTCGTCACGGAATGCCTGCGAGACGCCGCCGCCGCCGTGCGAAAGGATTTGCTCGAGGGCAACGCGTCTCCCTTCGATCCCGCCCGCCTGGAGAAGAGCTTCCTGCTCCAGCGCGCCGGTCAACTCCTGGCCGAGGCGGTTGAACCCAGGCTCCGCCACGCCATCAACGCCACCGGCATCATCCTTCACACTGGCCTGGGCCGCGCCGTGTTTGCCTCGAGTGTAGTCGAATCCCTGGGACCGGAACTCCGCGGCTACACCACCTTGGCCATCGACCGGGAGACGGGCGAGCGCACTGAACGCGACCGGCTCGTCGAACCGATGTTGCTTGAGTTGACGGGCGCCGAGGCGGCAACGGTGGCAAATAACAACGCCGCGGCGACTTTGCTCGTGCTGGCGGGCTTGGCCGCCGGCAAGGAGGTCATCGTTTCCCGGGGGCAGCTTATCGAAATCGGCGGCTCATTGCGGCTGCCCGAGGTCATGGCCCAGAGCGGGGCGCGCCTGGTGGAGGTTGGCGCCACCAACCGGACGCACCTCAGGGATTATTCGCGCGCGATTACGCCCGAAACAGCCGCTATCATGCGGGTCCACCCCAGCAATTACCGCATCGTGGGCTTTACCAGCCAGCCTTCCTTGCGAGAACTGGCGGAACTGGCCCATCAGCGCAATTTGCTCCTCATTGACGACCTCGGCGCGGGCGCCCTGGTCGGCCTGGAGCAATTCGGCCTGCCTCATGAGCCGACCGTCGGCGAGTCCATCCAGGCCGGAGCGGATGTCGCCCTGTTTAGTGGCGACAAACTCATCGGTGCCGGCCAGGCTGGAGTGCTTGTCGGCCGCAAAGTCGCTATCGACCGCCTCCGAAAACACCCCCTGATGCGCGCCCTGCGCGTGGACAAAACCTGCCTCATGGTCCTGGAGCGAACCCTGCGGATGTTCCGTGACCCGGAATCGCTTCGCCGGGAGCATCCAACCTATCGCATGCTCTGCACCACCCTGGACGCCGTCCGAACCCGGGCTGAAGGGCTTCTTGCCGCGCTCGCAAGCGATGGCGCCAAACTCAAGCTAAGCGTGGAAGAAAGCGCCGCCTACCTCGGAAGCGGTTCGCTGCCCACCGAAGCCATCCCCAGCGTTGCCCTCAGAATAACCGTGGCAGGCCTGGGCGCATCTGAATTGGCAAAACGGCTCCGCCTCGACGAGGCCTGCATCTTTGCGCGTGTCGCTGAGGACTCCGTCTGGCTGGATATGCGGACCATTACCGATGAGCAAGCGCCGGCCATCGCCCAAGCCCTGAAGCGAATCATCGGCGATGAGGCCGGGCTTGAACGGCATCCGATCACTCTTCTCCAGTCGAGGCCAGGCGCCGGATAATCCTGCGGGCAAGCAACTCATTAATCTCGCGATGACGTGGCACCGGTTCCGACCTCGCGGTGGCCGGGTTGTGGAATATGTCGTGCCTGCCACCGCGCCGGAGGAGAACGCATCCGGCCTGCTCCAACCTCTTGACGAGGTCGATGCGCTTCAAGCAACCTCCAGTTCTTCTACCTTCCTGATTCCCGGAATCTCTTCCGAGGTGAAGGTATGGAACAGGTCTCTCAGATGCTCTCTCAGGTCGTCCAGACTCTCGCCTTGAGTCCAATGGTCCGGGTAATCATTCAGAAAGCCAAGGTACCGGCCATCGCTCTCTTTCCAGTATGTGATGCGCGCTCTCATGTCCCAAACATTAGCCATACCGCCAATGAAACGCGAGAACACATTTTCTAATCGGAACCCTAGCAACGCTACGAGTTGCATTCACCTCGAGCTTTGTGGATGGTAGAGGACTCCGCGCCTTGTGCCGGGGAACAAGATGAATACATCGGCGCCAATTATGACACCCGCGCCCGGCGAACGGCTGCAGAGGTTTGCCGGCGACCGTGTGCGCTTTTCCATCGCGGGCGGAGAGGGGCGTGGCCCCCGGAACGGCTGGCGGGCCGTGCTGCGCACGAACATCGGTCGAGCCGAGGCGCTACGCCGCGAAATCATCCTGGCGCACGCTCATGGCCTGCCCTCGGCGGAGCCTTCCTGGCGGGACATCCCGATGAAAGAGGAGGGCGAGGGCTGGTCTCTCGAACTGGTTTTGGCCGAGCCCGGCTCCTTCAAGGCGAAGGCCTACTTGGTCGATGAGCGCGGCTGGCAGCGTTGGCCTGAGGGCGCGGATATACGAATCATGGTCCATCCGGACCGCTATCGCACGGCGAATACGTTGTACTGCGCCTTCACGCGCCTGTTCGGGGAAAACAAGACCGCGCTTCACACCAAGAACGACAAACTGGAGAATGTGCTCACGGCTTTGGATAAACAGGCCTACGCGGTCATCCCGCCCTCGGGCAAGCTTCGGGACCTGACAAAGGCCTTGCCCCACATCATGGATACTCTCAGCTGCCGGATTCTGCACCTGTTGCCGGTCAACCCGACTCCAACCACCTACGCCCGCTTTGGCCGGTTCGGCAGCCCTTACGCCGCCTTGAGCCTGACGTCCATTGACCCGGCGCTGGTCGTCTTCGACAAGCGCACGACGGCCATCGAGCAGTTCCGCGAGTTGACTTACGCCACGCATCTGCGAGGCGGACGGCTCTTCCTGGACATCGCCATCAATCACACGGGGTGGGGGTCGGTTCTGCAAGAGACCCACCCGGAATGGTTCCTGCGCCAGGCCGACGGCACTTTTGCCAGTCCGGGCGCCTGGGGCGTCGCTTGGGAGGATCTGGTCGAGCTCCAACACCTCAACGTGGAGCTTTGGGACGAACTGGCGGAAACATTCTTGACCTGGTGCCGGCGCGGCGTCGATGGATTCCGGTGCGATGCCGGTTACAAGGTGCCGGTGCCGGCATGGCAATATATCGTGGCGCGAGTGCAGCAGGAGTATCCGGAAGCGGTTTTTCTCCTGGAGGGCCTGGGCGGTGCCTGGGAGACCACCGAAGCGCTCCTGACCGACGGCGGCATGCAATGGGCTTATTCGGAGCTGTTTCAAAACTATTCGGGCCAACAGGTCTCCGGCTATCTCGAACACAGCATCAAGCAGAGCCAGCGCGTCGGGCTGCTGGTGCATTATAGCGAAACGCACGACAACAACCGCCTGGCCGCGCGCGGACGGGCGTGGTCCCTGTTGCGCAACCGGCTCTGCGCCCTGGCCAGTATGAGTGGAGCCTTCGGGTTCACCTGTGGCGTGGAATGGCTGGTGCCGGAGAAGATCGATGTGCATGAAATGAGCGGGCTGGGCTGGGACAATCCGGCGAATCTCATCCCTGAGTTGGCCAGACTTAATCATGTCCTGACTGAGCATCCCTGTTTCTTCGACGGCGCCCGGCTCGCCCGGCTCACCCCCCAGGGTTCGCCAGTGCTGGCCCTGCTCCGCGAATCCGGGGAAGGGAAAGATGAGGTGCTGGTGCTGGTAAACCTGGACGTGGAGCACCAGAATTCAATCCGCCTGGACGTGATGGCCGCCGGCCAGGCCTCGCGCCGGCCTCGGAGTCCCGCCATTCAAGCAACGGCCAGCGAGGCGAGCCAGCCGCCAACGGCCACGGCCGCCGAGCCGGGCCCGGGTGGTGTGCCGGGTCTGGACCGGGCGCGTTCGGGATTGGCGGATTGGGTGGATCTGCTCGGCCAATCCGCGCCGGCGATGCAGCCTGGCCCGGGTGGCGGCGCCATTATCACGTTGCCGCCTGGCGCCGCCTATTGCCTGGCACCGAGCCTGGCGCCTCGCGGATTGGCTGGAAATGAATACCGTCGCGCTCGCGCCCAGGCGGCGTGGGCGGCTGCCGCCCTTCACGCGATCATGCCTGCGGAGAACATCAGCGAGATTGACTGGCTGAGCCTGGCGGCTGAAGTGGAGCGGGCGCCGTACGATTTCCTGGCGGCCTGTTCCGAGTGGGCGTCGGGGTCAGCGCTCAGTTTTTCCGCGGCAGCGGAAGGCGGAGTGGCGGAAAAAGGCGCAGGGCTGACCCCGCCGCCTCTCGCCGGCGAGGCCTTCCAGCGAGCCTTGCGCCGCGTCCTGGACCAGGAGGGCTTTCCGCGTGTAGTGGCCTGGACGTTGTTGGATTGCCGGCGGGTAACGTTGCTTGCTCCAGGCCATTGGCTCCTGGTTCAGGACACCGCCCCCTTCCGCGCCGCCCTGCGCCCGGTTGGCGGGGGTTTGCCGCGGAACGTGGAGTCCGTGCCGGTGCGCGGCGGCCACGCCGCGTGTTTCGCGCCTCTGTTGGAGCAACCCGGCGGGGGTCTTTCGGGCGCCGGCCAGACAGACGCTGAACTGAGGTTGGAGCGTTACGCGGACCGGGAGCAGCATCTCAAGGCGATAATCCGGTTCCTCCCCCGTGTGCCCGACTTGAGCCGGTTCTCGCGCCGAACACCCGCTTCGGGCCTTCAACCGACAGACCTCGTCCTGCTGACCAACGGCCGAGGCGGCATGGCCCGGCTCTGCGTTGACGTGGGGCGGATCAACTCGAAGTACGATTGCGTTCTGGGCGCCAATCTGCATCCGTCCCTGCCGGTGGACCGGCATGTCCTGGCCAAGCGCATCCGCGTCTGGGTCAACGCCGACGGGTTTATTTCTCCGCTCGATTTTAGCAGCCTGGTGGAATTCGAATCCGGCCCGCCAGCGGTCTGGCGTTTCGTGGCCAATGCTGGTGATGGACGGACCGTGCAAATCCGAATGTCGGCGCAGATGGTCGAGGGACGGAATACGACCGTCTTTCAGTTCAGCCGGCCCACAGCCGCTGAGGCGAGCGGCAAACAGCTCCCGCCCCAAGCGGATGTTCGCCTTACCGTGCGCGTGGGCATTGAAGACCGCAGTTTTCACTGGGAGACTCACCGCAATGGCGGGGCGGAGCATCATTTCGCCCAACACACCCACACTTTGCCAACCGGTGCCGATGGACAGACCTCCAACGAAGCAAAAGTTGGCTTCGTCTTCACGCCCGCCCCGGACCGGCAGCTTCGCGTGTTTTCGGAAAACGGCGCCTATCATCCGGAACCGGAATGGAGCCAGAACATTCCGCATCCGGTTGAACAGAGCCGCGGCCAAGTCGGGAGCGGGGACGCCTATAGCCCTGGATGGTTTGAGCTGCCCTTGGAGAAAGGGACAAGCCACACCCTGGCGGTTACGTCCGAGCCGTCGGATGCCCGCCGGCCCGTGGGGATCTCTGGCAGCGACAGTTCGGTTGATGCCGATGCCGAGGATGCTTTTGGGAGGCAATTGCTCACGGCGACGCGCGCCTTCGTCGTGAGGCGAGGTGAGGGCAAGACCGTCATTGCGGGCTACCCATGGTTCCTGGACTGGGGCCGGGACAGCTTTATCTGCGCGCGGGGATTGCTGGCGGCCGGGTTGATTGAGGAAGTCAGGGAGTTGGTGGCAACCTTCGCCCGGTTCGAAAAGGACGGCACGCTGCCAAACACCATCTTTGGCGAGGATGCATCGAATCGCGACACATCGGACGCACCGCTCTGGTTTGGGCTGGTCTGCGAAGAATTGGCCTCCATCTCCGAGGAGCGGGCCGGACGCCTCGCGCCGGCGAAAGAAGGTCCCGGCGCCCCTCCATCGAGCTTCTATGACACGCGCGTGGACAGCTCCGGACGCAAGCTTCGGGATGTGTTGGAGAGCATCGCCCGCAATTACATCAAAGGCACTCCCAATCGCATTCGCATGGACCCGGCGTCGGGACTGATATGGAGTCCCAGCCACTTCACCTGGATGGACACCAACTTCCCCGCCTGCACTCCGCGTGAGGGTTACCCGGTGGAACTGCAGGCCCTCTGGATCCGCCTCTTACGGCAATTGGCCCATCTGGCGGGAGGTAACGACACCGCCTATTGGAACGGCCTGGCCGAGCAAGCCCTTGCCTCGATGCGGAGCCTCTTCTGGCGGACGGAGCTTGGTTATTTCGCGGACCTGCTAAGGGCGGCGCCGGGCCAGCCGGCCAACTCGGCAACGGTGGACGATGCCTTGAGGAGCAACTGTCTGTTCCCGATGAGCCTGGGGCTGGTGGATGGGGCGCCAGCCAGGCGTTGCGTCGAAGCTGCGCGGCGCTTTCTCCTGGTTCCCGGGGCCTTGCGTTCCCTGGCGCCACTGCCCGTGAAAGTGCCGCTGCCTAACGTGGACAATCAGGGGAAATCCCTCAACAATCCTTCGAGGCCTTATTGGGGCCGGTACGAGGGCGACGAGGATACTCGGCGCAAACCGGCCTATCATAACGGAACCGCCTGGGTCTGGAGTTTGCCGGTCTTTTGCGAGGCGCTGACACGGGCGTGGTCCTTCGCCCCGGAAGCGGTCGCGGCCGCAAGGGCCTACTTAGGCAGCGTCGCCTCGCTGCTTCCTCAAGGCTGCATCGGCCAGCTCCCCGAAGTGCTGGATGGCGACTCTCCCCACACGCAGCGCGGCTGCGACGCCCAAGCCTGGAGCGTGACCGAGGCGCTGCGGGTGTGGAGACTATTGAGGACCACGAAATACGCGGAATACGCGAAAAGGGAGGAAAGCAAGGGAGATCCCTTGGGGGGGACTCCTGTTCCGCCGGAGAGCCTGCGCCTCACAACGAGTTCCATTCGTCCGCCGACACCCGGCGGGCAAGGATGGATTCAACCTGCCGGATGAGAACCCGGAGTTGGGGAACAGAATAATCGGTGTTCGTTGGGATGGTCTGGCGGCGCCGGCTTAAAACCATGAACTGATGGCGCGTGCCGGAATAGGGTCCCTCGAAACCAAGGATGCGAAGCTTCCGGATGAACTTCCGGATGAAGTCGCGCCGCTTAGTTGGTCGCCATCCGTCCATTGCGGAGGGTATTGAGGTCAATGCCGCTTAGTACAGGCAGCTTGTGACCCAGCCGCAGGCCCACAAGAATCCAATCTTCCAGCGTGGAGCGGAGCTCGTTTTCGCACGCGCGCAGAGAGCGCCCGAAAGCAACAACACCCTTCAACTTTGGGACTTCCCCCGCAAAGGTGCCATCTTCCAACTTGTCGTAATGCGCCAACTCCATCGCCGCCTCTATGTAAGCGGTAAGCGGAAAGGTCATCACTGGAACGTACTCTATCCCCAAGCAAGGGCAAGGCCAAGGTTCGTGGCCCGAAATGCACATCTGGCTTGATTCGGCTGCGGTTTTGCCGCGCTGCGTGATTCGCGTCTCCGCGTTCGGAACAGTCTCCGCGGCCACACGGAGGGTCGCGCTGCTCCCCAATCGCAAATCACGCTCATTGACTTCCGACGCCTTTGACTCGCATCCGCAGCGCGTAAAGACTCTTGCTCGCGGTAATGAAAAGCGTGTGGCGAGCCTTGCCGCCGAAACAGACATTGCCCGTCCAGTTCTCGGCCACCGGGATATGCTCGATTCGTTCCCCCGATGGATTAAAAATCGAGACGCCTCTGCCGGTCAGATACACATTTCCTTCGGAATCGATCGTCATCCCGTCTGATCCCATCTTGCAGAACAGCGTCTTATCCGTCAGCGACCCATCCGCCGCGATGCGGTATCGGTAAGTCCTCCCGCCGCCGATATCCGCCACATAAAGCAGCCTGCCATCCGGCGTGCCAATGATCCCGTTAGGCTGTCTCATGTCGCTGACAACCCGAGTCAATTGTTTGTGATCCGGCGAGAGGTAATAGACGCATTCTGGCAGCTCTTTTCGGCCGCGATGCCAATAGTCCCGTTTGTAATAGGGATCGGTGATATACACCCCTCCTCCAGGGCGGACCCACACGTCGTTGGGTCCGTTGAGGAGCTTGCCCTGGTAATCCTTGACCACCACCGTCACCGCGCGGGCGGGACTGATGCGCCACAACTGGTTTGTCGCGTCGGCGCAGGCCCAGAGGTTGCCCTCGCTGTCAAAACACAGCCCATTGGCCCGCCCGCACGGCTGCATGAAGGTCGTCAACTTGCCCTCGATGCTCCATTCCAGGATGCGGTTGTTAGGTTGGTCGGTGAAGAACACGTTTCCCTTCGCATCGGAGGCCGGCCCTTCGGCAAAGGCGAAGCCGCCCGCCAACTTTTGAAGGGTCGCCCCGGGGGCAATCACTTTGCTCTCGGCGGCGCTCAGATGGTTGATGAAGAGGAACGATGTTAGCAGTAGGACATGGGTTTTCATAGTAATCGGGAGTAACTGCTCAGGTGGCGATAGGAGCGCGGACGCCCTCGTCCGCGACCGCGGCCTTGTGGGGGACGCGGACGAGGGCGTCCGCGCTCCTATCGCGTGCGTCTGGCAGCCTGACCTGAGCAGTTACAATCGGGAAACGACTGGGTTGCGTGCGCTTAACTGCCATTATGTTTGAATGACTTTGAGTACGGGTCACATTCTTACTCTTACTCTTGCTCTTGCCCCCGCTCGGCTTCAAGGATTAAGAGCATGAGCATGAGCAAGAAGCCTATGCCACCTAACGTTAGTGGCGCCCCCGGGTGCTCATCCGAGCAGGTGGGGACGCTCCTTCAGCACCTGAAGGATAAATTCGCCGAAGAGGGTGTTGGCCCATGCAAACCAGGAACGGGTAAACTTCTTTGGATCATTCTCGTTAAAGGACTCGTGCATGAAACCAGTGCCGGCATGAGTTTTCTGGAGCGTGTTGAGGCAGTGGAGCACCTCGCGGTCCGTCGTGGCGGTCATGCCCTCGATAATGAGACCCAACGGCCAGATCATGCCTATCCCGGCGTGCGGCCCGCCGGGGCCCTCCGCCGCTTTGCCCTTGCAATAATAGGGATTGGCGGAGGAAAGCAGGAACCGGCGTGTTCTGAGATAAAGTCTGTTATCCTTCCGGGTGGCGGCGATGTAAGGCAGGGAGAGAAGGCTGGGGACATTTCCGTCGTCGATGCAGTAGGAGTTGCCATATCCGTCAACCTCGTAGGCGTAGATCCGCCCCGCGTGCGGATGATGGACGACGGCATAGCCGCGGAGGGCGTGCTCAACTTCATCGGCCAATGACCGGCATTGATTGGCGGAGTCAGAGTCACGATGAATGGCCTCCAGCATTTTCGCCGCTTGCCTCAGCGAGACCACTGCGAAGAAATTAGACGGCACCAGGAACGGAAAAATCGTGGCGTCATCGCTGGGCCGGAACATGGAGCAAATCATACCCACCGGCTTGATGGGATTGCCGTAGCCGCGGCCCGCAAGCGTGTCGGATTGCACCTCGGTCCGCCGGAGGAAATGGTAAGGGCCTTTGCCGTGTTTGCGCTGCTGCTGGCGGAAGGTCTTGAGGATGAGGAGAACGGCCTCGCGCCATTGGGCGTCCATGGGCGCCGTGTCTTGGGTAAGCTTCCAGTAACCGTGGGCCAGCCGGAGCGGGTAGCAGAGGCTATCGACCTCCCATTTGCGCTCGTGGACACCGGGCTTCATGTCCGTCTTATCGCTTTTCCAAGGGCTGATCTTGTTTTCGTCCTTGTAGAAGGCGTTGGCGTAGGGGTCCTTGAGGATGCAGCGAGTCTGGCGATTGATAACGCCGGCGATTAGTTGCTGGAGCCTGAGGTCCTCGTGCATCAACGGAAGATAGGGCCAGACCTGGGCGCTGCTGTCCCGCAGCCACATCGCATCGATGTCGCCCGTGATGACGTAAGTGTCCGGCCGGCCATCGAGCATTCCGAAATCGACGGTGGTGTCGAGCGTGTTGGGGAAGCAATTCCCGAACATCCAGGCCAATTCCTTATTGCCGATGGTGGCCTGCACCTGCGCGATGGTGCGCTCCACCGCCGCGCTGACAAACTTGCGTTTCGACTCCGGTATGCGAACGACCGGGAACTTAGGTTCATCCGCCAATACGCTCGGCGCGAGCAGAATAGCCGAGGCGGCAAGGGTTGTATTTTGGATGAATTCTCTTCGGTTCATGTTCATAAATCATAACCGCCCAAGTGGCGATAGGAGCGCGGACGCCCTCGTCCGCGACCGCCGCCCTCTTGAGACGCGGACGAG
>JAJYHY010000555.1 GCA_021784555.1 bacterium | reverse complement strand
GCCGCGCTTCAATCCGGACGGCTGATGTAAGTACTGCCAATCTGGACTTCGGGACGGCCGTTAAAGCTTCCCAACGTCATTCCCTGGCCGGAGGCGATGTAGTCCCGCATCAGCTTGGAAAGGCGTTTCGCCACGTCCGGGTGGCGGTCAATCACGTTGGTCAATTCCTCCGCGTCGTCCTGGAGGTTGTAAAGCTGCGGGCGGTAGGATGCGCGTCTGGCTTCCGGATTCCAGACCTGGCTATAATTCCATTCGCGCGTGCGGACTACCCCCACCCATCCGTAAGTCTGGACGACGGAATCACGCAGGCTTCTCGTTTCGCCCGTCACCAGCGGCCAAAAGTCACTCCCGGTGACGCGCGAGGGCGGCTTCAGGCCCAGCAGGCCCAGCAAGGTCGGCATCACATCGGGCACCTGGACAAAGCCGCTGACGTGCTGCCCGGCGTAACGCTTGCCCGGCAAGCGGACCAGCAGCGGAATGTGCGTCACCTGCCCACGCAGTTTGTCTGGCCCCTTCACAAATTGCCCCTGCTCGCCCAGCATGGCGCCGTGATCGGATAGGAACACCACGATGGAGCTTTCCATAAGGCCCAGGTCCTCGATAGTTTCCAGCACCTTGCCGAACCAGTAATCGACGCAACTGGCCTCGCCTGCGTAGTTGGCCCGGAATCGCTCCTTGATCGGTTCAGGTAGCCGCACCGTGGCGTAAGGCGGTTCCAGATAGCTTGGGCCGTGGGCGTTGGGCATATACTTTTCCAAAAACCGGGCGGGCGGGTCCCAAGGTTCATGCGGGTCAAAGGCCTCCACCTGCAAATAAAACGGCTTCTGGCCGCTGTTCTCCCGCAGCCAGGCCATCGCCCGTTCCGAAACGATCTGGGCCAGCGATTCGCCTCGCTTCTTCCAACGGGCGCGATTGGCCAAATACTGGCTCAGAAAGGCATGAAGTCCGGGGAACCGCTTCAAATACGCCTCCGACACCACCTCGCTCACATCCAGCAACTGATGGGGAGAAGTGCCGTAGAAATCGAATTCCTGCCCGCGCTCCCAGTTGAAGACGTTAAAGCCGCGGTGGAAATTGCGCCCCGGCCTGAAGAAGTGGGGCAGATCGGCGATGAGCGCCGTCAGGTAGCCGGCCATCATCAATGTCTCCGAGAGAGTCACATCCTCGAAATAGAGTTGGTGCCACCCGGGCAATTGCACCGGCTCATGCTGCGGAAAGTAATAGCAGGGAATCACCCGCCGCCCGGTGTAGAGCGTGCGCCGGATAACAATCGTCGGCATCCCTTCCGGATAAAAATCGTCAAAGATGACGGACTGGCGCGCGAAGCGGTTCAGATGCGGGCACTCCACCCATTTGCTGCCATAGCATTCGAGGTTGTCGCGCCGGAACGTGTCGCTCACGAGCACAATCAAATTAAGCCCGTTACCGCGTTGCTTGGGCGGGCGCTCCCAAACCGAACCGGCTATGTCCGGTGAGCCATTGCCGGTGGCGGCTTCGGTCGGCGCGGCCCACCAACCGGCGGCGGCGGCGACACTGGTTTTGAGAAAATCACGGCGCGAAGGATGCGCCGAGCCAGGGAGCAACTTCGAATTGTTGGACATGTCGCGATATTGCCCGTCGTCGGCGGCGCTGACAAGCGCCAAGTCAGATTGGAAAATCTGCGCTACGAAGAATTCTGTCGTGCGCCCCGTCGCCAAGTTCCGCAAAAAGAAAGCTTCCCTTCGGTTTGGAGAATGGTATAAACCCAGACTCTGAGAAGTTGAAAGGAATCATGAACGGATTAGAAACGGGCGCGAAAGCGCGCATTGAGAGTCGAGTTGAGGGCGGACGGCATGACAGGCGGACGCCGCTTTTGGGGCGGCTTGTCTTGCTGATGGCGCCGCTGCTGTTGGCGATGAACCTGGCGGTGCGAGGCCAAATCGGGCCTCCAAGCCAGCCGATGCCGACGCTTGTCAATCCATTGTTGTCGGCCACCTCCTTGGTGAATCCGACCAACTTCTTTAGCACGGCTTCGACCGTCCTCACCCCGCGTGAGTTGGATGACTCCTATAAGCTTCGAGTGGGGGACAAGGTCAGTTTCCAGATCGCCCAGGACCACGACCCTGCCATCAGCCTGGTGGTGGCGGATTCAGGCGAACTGGACATTCCCTACATCGGGCGGGTGCCCGCCGCGGGCAAGACCTGCAAGGCATTGGCAGGGGAGATCAAAAAGCAACTGGACAAGAATTACTACTATAATGCCACGGTGAGCCTGGCAGTGGACCAAGCCAATCGGTTCATGGGCACCGTCTATGTCATGGGCCAGGTCAAAACCCAGGGGCCGATCGGCCTGTCGGTCGGCCAAGACCTCACGGCTGGCAAGGCCATATTGCTGGCGGGCGGCTTCGGCGATTTTGCGAACAAGAAAGATGTGAAAGTCATCCGGGCCAGTGCCAGAGGCAAAGAGAAGCGCGTCATCCATTTGAATATGGTCAATATCCTCGAGAAAGGCAAGACCGACGAGGATTTGGTTCTGAAGCCCGACGACGAGATCATCGTCCCGATGCGCTTCATCAATTTCTAACCCGAATTTGAGACCTATGAGCGACCAAGAGGTCCCTCGAACACAGAGCCTCCACACCCACCACGGCGTTCAATCACACAGTCGTTCCGACGCGAAGGCGCGCTTTCTCATCAAGTTCCATCGCTATCGGCGCCTGTTCTTGAGCAAATGGTGGGTGCTGCTTCTAATGGCGGCGCTCGGAGCGGGCGTTGGGTTCGCCATTTGCTACTTTGGTCCGCCCTTATTCGAGTCTTACGGCCAGATGGTGGTTGGCGTCAAGGTATCGATACCAGAGAACTCGGTCTATTCAGAAGAGCTCAGCAACTTTCTCGGCACCCAGGCTGCCCTCATGCAAAGCGGCCTTGTCCTCAGCCGCGCCGTGGAGAGCATCCGAGGGCGCTTCCCCAAGTTGGATGCGAACCGGCTCAGCATGAACGTGATGGTTCTGCCACGCACAACCATCTTCCAGCTCCGCGCGACCGGGCCGGACCCGGATGCCACCCAGCAATTCCTGCAGGCCGCGATGGAGCAATACACCGCTCTCAAGAAGGAGATGCGCGATCAAAGCTCCGATATCACCGTGGCTGGCATTTCGGAGTCGCTGGAGCAACTCCAGAGGGACGCCACCAACGCTAACAACGCGATTCTCGAATTCCAGAGAACCAACAGCATCGTCTTTCTCGAACAACAGCAGGGGAACACGGCCGCTCAATTCCTGGTGACCCTCAAACAAAAGCTCGCCGCCCTCCAATTGGAATATGGGTTGCTTGAGAACCTCACCCTTGACCAGAACGTTGAACGCCACCAGGAGGAGGCCAACGAGGCCCTGTCAGACACCAACACCCCCGCCGGAGCGCCCGGAATGGAAAGCCTCGAATCCGAATATCTTCAGGCCAGGGAGGCTATCGTGCTCCTGCAGGCCGAGAAGAAGGAGTTGTCGCACGATCTGCAGCCTGCTCACCCCAAAATGATCGCCTTAAGCCAGCAAATCGACCAGTGGCAGCGACTCATGGAGGTCTTTCGCAAGAACTGCCAGGACCAACTGGACAGCCGCAAACAGGCGCTCGCTTACCAAATCGACCAGACTCAGAAGAGCATAGACCAACAGCAGGAGGAGGCCCTCAAGGTCAGCCGCGCCGCCGCGACCTTCGACCAACTCAAAGCCCGAGCGCAGGAGGTCCAGCAACTCTATGATCGGCTCATGACC
>JAJYHY010000554.1 GCA_021784555.1 bacterium | reverse complement strand
GACGCCACATTCTTTTGGTCTTCACATGCGCCATTGCGAGCGAGTCCTTCAAAGGAATCTTACTGACCGTTTCAGAGGATTGCACAGGGCCATCCCCGGCGCAAGTGTGATCACCTCCGCCATGACGAAATGGATCGGCACGGTCGCTATGAACTCGACAATGCAATGCTGGATGGCGGAAGAAGTTTTCCGTTTCGTGCGTGACGTTGGCATATAATGCCTGAAATGACCGCAAACGAAAACGCGCCCGTTCGGGAATCTGCCGAGATTCAGATCACAGCCCCTGCGGAGGTAGTTTGGAAAGTTCTGACCGATTTTGAGCAATGGCCTGCGTGGAATAAGGTCGTCACCAAGATGCGGGTGGATGGGCCTCTCGCGCCGGGCACGGAGTTCCACTGGAAGGCTGGCGTGAATATTGCTTCGAGGATCCAAGAGCTGGTGCCGCCAAATCGAATCTCCTGGACGGGGCGCACGCTCGGAATCAAGGCCCTTCATGTCTGGTCGCTCCGAGCCGGGCAAGGCGGTGTCTTGGTTCGGACCGAAGAGTCCTTTGACGGATTGCCCGCACGCATTTTCGCTTCACGCATGCGGCGGCTGTTGAGGAAGTCCCTCGAAGAAGGGCTGGCCTACCTCAAGCATGAATGCGAGACAGGCGGCCACACTTAACTCCGCCTAATTCTCATTCTCAGTCGCGGGTCCGGCCCACTCTAACAAGGCGGCAGGGGGGAAGGGGGGGTATGAACGAGATCAGCCGGGCTGCTTCGATAGATGGACCGTAAGAAGGGGGCGGCGAATGTTCGTAGGTCACTATGGTCCGAGCTTCGCGGGGAAGGTGTTGAGGCAGTCGGTTCCTCTATGGGCCCTTTTCCTTGCCGTCCAGTTGCTCGACGTGTTTTGGTCCATCTTCGTGCTTCTGGGCATCGAGAAGGTTCGCGTCGTTCCCGGATTCATGGCAGCGAGCCCCCTGGATCTCTACTACATGCCGTACACGCATAGTCTGGAGGGCGCGATCTTTTGGGCCGTTGCCGGGGGAATAGCGTACTGGCTAATCCGTCGCGCGGACGGCTGGGGAGGGGCGGGTTTGGTTTCGGTCGCTGTATTCTCTCACTGGATTTTGGATTTTATCGTTCATGGCCCCGACCTGCCTCTTTGGGGCAGCAGTCTGAAGGTCGGCCTTGGCCTTTGGAATTATCCGATCACGTCCTTTGTGCTTGAAATCTCGCTTCTTTTCGGAGGGATGTACCTTTACTTGAAACGGACTGAGCCTCTGACGGGCACTGGCCGTTACGGAATGCTTGTCTTCGGAGGTGTCATGGCCGCCGTACAAGCGGTCGCGTACTTCGGTCCGCCGCCACCGTCTGGCCGGGCTGCGGCCATTGCCGCGCTCACGTCCTATATTGTTTTCGCTTCGACCGCATACTGGTTGGAGAGGAAGCGTGTCCCGCGAGGCATCGCTCAAGCGGTCGGCGGTTCTTGATTGCGTGCCAGTTCCAAGAGGCATTTTTGGTCAGATTGCGAAAGGAAATGCACTCGACCACCGCCGTAACCGGCGTTCATTGCTGGCTCGCATAGTTTGCACTCAATCGCTCAAACTCCGGGACGGTCGCGAACGGAAACGAAGGAAACCTAACAGGCCCGGCCAGTTGATCAATCCGCTCAGGTGCAGCGTGACCAAGAAACTTTGCCGTCTCGGCGAGGTGCGAAACGCGCTCCGGCATGAGGCCCATGAGCCGGGCGCAGGTCGCGTCTGCGGCTACCGGATCGTCGGAGAAAACAATTCGGTCCAGCCGTCGCGCGGTTCCCGCGAGCGGCCCATTGCCTTCCATGCCCACGATGGCGTCGGCGATGACAAAATGGATTGGGACAGTCGCTACGAGATCGACGATGCTTTGCTGAATGCCGCGCCAATGCAACAAGTTTTTCGGCCACCCGTACTTCACGCCGGGTACCACACCGAACATGTTCTTCATGCTCAGGGTCACTCCGCTCCAATGATGAGTTTTCACTTTGGGCATGGATACGATGAAATCCGATTCGAGCACGGTGCGCGGGAGCCAAAGATGCCTTAAGCGGGAATAGTCAGCCCGAAGACGAATCTTCACGACGTCGTCGCGATTTAGATCCACGAACGGAATCCGTTGTTCTTTGAGATGTCGCGCCAACCCGGACATTTGAAGTACCAGTTGCGTATCCCGCTGGTGCCCCGGGCCCTCAGCCACAGTGACTCGTTTGGCCCCCAAACGCCGGAAACAATCGGCAGCGGCGACGATAAGAAACGAGTCCGTGTTGATCGGGGCTCCTGGGATGTAATCCACCAAGTTGGGCTTGAGAAGGACGGATTTGTCCGCGACCTCCAGGTTGAACAATCTGAGGCCTTCCCACAGCACGGCGGAGATTCTTTCGGAATATTCGGTCGCGAGCAGAATCGCGACGCGCGAGCGCGCCGGCCTTCGGTCTTGGTCATAGCGCGGTAACAGAAATGGCAAGGAATTCGCGGCGCGGCCGGCAAACCCAAGCGAGCCTCCATGGGCAGCATAGCGGATCATTCGGCCACCCTGAACGAGTTGCCGGCGACCGTGCAGTCAAGGGCCAGGGCAACCGCAGCCAGAGTCGCCGTGTCCCATGTTTCGTGGGGCTCGACGACGGTAATCAAGTGCTGCTGCAATGAGGCTACGGGCTGGTCGTAAGCGTCGAGCGCAAGAATTGACCAGGCCAGGCTCCAGGCAGAGGGGCACAAGCCGGCTTGGTATTCAAGCCACCGACGACTGCAATGAATCAATTTGTTTCCAGGCTCACTGCGAAGCGCAAGCAAGGCTATCGCTGTTGCGTCAATGTGCGGGGTCATGGGGGAGCCGTAAACAACTCCGTTGCCGGCGTTCCAACCTCCTTTGGGGCAAGCCCGATCCTGTAACATCTCCACTCCGCGCTCGATGCGGTGGGCGATTTTCCCATTGCGACAGCCGGGGAAGTTCTGCTTGAGCGCCAGCAACGCAAAGGCCGTCGGCACGACCCAACTGCAGGTGCCCGCTTCCCAAGGCCAGCCGAACTTATCAGGGTCGAAGTTTACCCGCGTGTCTGTGGTACGAAACTTCCACTTCCAAGGCCAGTCCGCTTCCCGGCCGTTGGCTTCGACTAGCCAGTGCGCCGCTCGAGCTGCGGCATCGGGGAACCGGCCCAGCGTGTTCAGAGTCAATACCGCCAGGCCGGTAAGACCCGAAGCTTCGTCATCAGTCGCATAGGACCCCCAGCTTCCATCGGGACGCTGCGCATTGAGTAAGACCTGCGCGTCGGCACAGCGCTGCTGGCGCAAAGCCATCAACGCCAGGCAAGTGGGCTCAAGGGCCATCGCGACGGATCCCCGAAGGAAGGGCCAGCCACCGCTCGGCAGCCTGCGAGCATCAAGGGAAGCATGAAGGCGATTAAGAAGCGTTTCCACACGCCCAGTCTTACGCCGGACGGCCAGTCTGTCAAAATTCCTGATCTCCTCGGGCCAAAGCCTTTCCACTGACGCAACTTTTCCAGACTATCCGGCAAAGGCCCAATTCCACTCGACCCGAACGGGGCAACTTCGCGGAGCAACCACCGTGGATGCCGCAAATAACGTCCGACCCGGAGAGACAAAGTGTTGCAATAACTTTTACTAAGGTTTTATCAGTGGAAAAACTTCGAACTGGGCACCAGTCCATACCTCGAAGAGAGCGACAAAAGGACCAAACAGCCCGAGGTTTGAATAAAGCGGCTTTCGGAGCGGTTGATTTCACCTCACAATA
>JAJYHY010000553.1:603-3795 GCA_021784555.1 bacterium | reverse complement strand
CGGAAAAGTTGCCGGGTACGTAAAGTCAATCAGCGTTGACAAGGGCGACCGAGTTCGGCACGGTCAAACGCTGGCCGTGCTCGAAGTGCCGGAGATGGTGGATGAAGTTGACCAGGCTCAGGCGGGCTACCAGCAGGCGGAGGCAAGTCTAAACCAAGCCAGGGCGGAGGCTGAGCTACAAGGGGTCACTTACAGGCGTTACCGCGAAGTTCACGCCAAGGATCCCGACGCCATTGCGAATCAAGAGCTCGATCAATATCGCAGCAAGTACGAGGTGGCCGAAGCAAATGTGAAGCTGGCGGAGGCCAAGGTTGCGACGGCCGCCGCCAACCGCGATCGCCTCATTGCACTCCATCAGTACGCCGTTATTACCGCTCCATTCAGCGGCTTCGTTACGGCCCGGTTCGTAGACCCTGGAGCGCTCATTCAGGCCGCCACATCTTCAACGCAAGGGCAGGCGATTGTCACTGTTCAAGACCTCGACACCATACGCGTTTACGTCAGCGTACCCGAGATCAATGTTCCCCTCATCCATATCGGGACTCCGGCTTCGCTTACCACGGCGGCCTACCCTGGAAAGGTCTTCACCGCCTCAGTGACGCGTTTCGCGGAAGCGCTCGATCCCGCGAGCCGGACCATGAAAACCGAAATTGATGTTCCCAATTACCAGCACCTGCTAAGGCCCGGCATGTATGCGGATGTGACGCTTGTGATCGAAAAGATTCCGGACGCTCTGGTCGTCCCCGACTCCGCTCTCGTTGTTAAGGGATCGAAAAAATTCGTTTGGGTGGCGCGCAACGGGATTGCCCATGAAGTCAAGGTTGAAACGGGACTGGACAACGGAGCCGAGACGGAAATTCGCTCGGGCCTGAAGCGGGACGAGCAGGTCGTGGTGGCGGGCAAAGACGGCCTGGCAGAGGGAACCGCCGTAGAAGCGACAAAAGCGGGCAGCCAGTAGTCGCTGCTGGCGGGCTTTGGATTGGCGTTTTGCTCCTGCGCGACACGCTTATGGACCACAACTTTGAAGGAGTGAGTATAGATGCCAGGACGAATTGCGACATTGATAGCGGCCGGACTGTTTATATGCAGGATGGGCCAAGCCGCTGCGCAAAGCCCCACAGTCCCCGAGAAACTTAATATCGAGCAGGCTGTAACGATAGCCCTCGCCAATAATCCCAAGATGCGGGAAGCGCGGGAGGAAATAGCCGCTGCCCAGGCGCGTGTGGGCGTCTCCAAAAGCCACTATTACCCGCAAGTGTCTTTTAACGGGATTGGAAAACTTGGGCTTTCGGGAGCGACCAACGGGTTGGGTTTGCTGGGATTGCCGGCGTCTCCTTTTTGGCGCAATCTTGCGGACGCGGGGAACGTCAACCAAGACATTTTCGACTTTGGCCGGACGCGCCATTCCACGGCGGCCGCGCGGGCCGAAGTGGACGCCGAGCAACAGAGTTTCGACCAGGCGCGGGTTGAAGTTGCGGAAAAAGCGAAGACCGTATTTTTGAAGGTCCTGCGCACACAAAGAATCGCGCAAGTCAGCGAGCAGGATGTTCGAGAGCGGCAGGCAGTCGAGCGAAGATCGCGGGAGTTCTATGAGGTGGGGTTAAGTTCCAAGCTCGACCTCAATCTAGCCGATGTCGGTTTGAGCAGTGCTGAGCTGGCGCTGGCTCAAGCGCGCGATGACGAGCAGGCAGCCTGGATGGAACTCTATACGGCTCTTGGCGTGCCTGAGGGAGCGCGCTACAATCTCGTCGAGCCGCAGATTAGTCTTGTTTCCTCTGAACCGCTAGAAAAGGAAATCCAACAAGCGCTCTCCACTCGCCCCGACTTGAAAGCTCTCAAGGCAGAAATCGAGGCGCAGCACGAGAGAGTTGAGTACGCCCGCAGCTTGCGACATCCCTTTCTGAAAGGCGTGTTCAGCGGCGGCTACGCGCGATTCGCCACGCTTACCCCTGCGGAATTGATGGCGGGCGGCTTGGGGCTCTTCGCGCCGATTTACACGGGAGGAGGGCTCAAAGCGCAAGTCGAGACCGAGCAAGCGAATCTCGAAGCCCTGCAGGCGCGTTATCAGTCCGAGAGTCTCGCAGCTCGAAATGAAGTGAGCCTCGCTCACGCCGAACTGCGCAAAGCCCTCGACTCCGCCCAAGCTGACCAGCGCATTGCCGCGTACGCCGAAGAGGCCCTGCGCCTCGCGCAAACGCGCTATCAGGCGCAGCTCGTTTCTTTTGTCGATCTTCTGACGGCCGAGACCACCGCCGAATCAGCTCGCGCCCATTACGCTCAAGCCCTCTACGATTACCAGATAGCGAGAGCGCGTCTCAACGCGGCAATGGGCTTCTAAAGACCTTCGGGCCAAATCGTGAAAAATCGGAAACCAGTTCAGCGAGATCCTCTGGAGGTGGCGATCGAAGCCGTCCTCCGGCCGGGGCAGTTTATCGACTGGCGAATGCCATCGGCCTTCAATTCAGACCTCTGCGAGGTTGCCGCAGAAATCGACCAACTTGCCAGCGTCGACCCGGGACGCGCCGTGCGGATCTATGAGAGCTTTCTGGCCGGCTGTTACCAGAAGACGGAGGAGATCGATGATGACGGCTTCGGGATATTCATCGAACGCCTCTATTGCGGCTGGGTGAAGGCACGGCAGGCGGCCGGGTCCGATCCTGACAAGACAGCGAGCCTGCTGTTGGATCGCATGGAGGATGATCCCTATAGTTATACGTATGAACTTGAACGCGAGGCCGTGAAGGTGATGAACGCAGAAAGTCTCGCTGCTTTCGAGCGCGCGGTGAAGATTCTGTTTGAGGCGGAGGCCGGCACCGATCAAACGCGCCACCGCTGGGGCGACGTGCTACGGGCGATCTACGCCCAGCAGCAAAACGCTGACGCCTTTGTCCCCGTCTGCCAGCAGACGGCGCTTTCGCCGAAGGATTGTCTTGTCCTTGCCGGCCTGCACCTGGAGCGCAAGCCCGACGAGGCGCTGGCCTGGGTTGAGCGGGGCCTGCTGCTCGACAAGAAAAGACCGTATGCGTCGTGTGCCGGCGACGACCTCGCGAAGCTGAAGCGCGAGCTGCTCGCGCGGCTCGGTCGGCAGGACATGGCCCTCGCCGAGGCTTGGGTTGAGTTCCAGAAGACTCTGAGCAAGTATCGTTACGAAGAGTTGATGCGTTTCGTCCCAAAGGCCGAAGTCTCAATCTG
>JAJYHY010000553.1:0-593 GCA_021784555.1 bacterium | reverse complement strand
GAAAGCGCTGGATGTCGCGGAGCGCTGCGATCTCCGGGCGCGCATCGAACTGCTGTTAGAAACCCAGGAGATGGAGCGCTTGGTTCGCTGCATTCGGGAAACGAGCGACAATGCGCTTGAAAGCCTCAGTCACTTCACCACAGAGGCGGTCGCTGAGGGCCTGGCGGAGCCGCATCCCGAGCTCGCCGCCAGGCTGCTCCGGGCGATGGGCATGCGCATCCTCAACGCCAAGAAGAGCAAGTATTACCATGAGGCGCTTGACAACTTTGAGGATGCCAAAAACTGCTATGCGCTTGCCAATCTGAATCAGGAATGGCTTGCAGTGGTCGCGGAGGTTCGCCGAGCGCATTACCGGAAGGCGGGGTTTATGTCAGGTTTCGAACGCCTCGTGGCAGGCCAGAGCCCCGGCCGGAAACTGTCCTTCCTCGATCGAGCGCGGAAACGCTGGCTGCCGCGAGGCTCATAACGAACATCGATGGCGTCTCTCCGGAACGACATATTGCGGCGCTTCGGCGCTCCGGCGGCGAAAGGCGGCTGAATCGAGCTTCGCTTGTTCTGATGTTATCTCCCTCCACCCCTGATCGAGGGCCGTC
>JAJYHY010000552.1 GCA_021784555.1 bacterium | reverse complement strand
TGAACACGAAGGGCGAGGTCGCGTCGAGAAGACTCTTCTCGATGTCCTTGCCGAAGCCGATCAGGCCCATCGCGAAATCCTTTGGCGTCGTCTGCTTGATCTGCCAGATGTTGAAATAGACGAAGCTCATCGTGAGCATGTGGTAGGCGAGGAAGGCAAACTGGTATTTGCCGTGCGTGTGGTTCGTCTCGAAAGCGTCCCACAGAAACTCGATATATTCCTGCTCCTTCGGAGTCTTGAATGAGAGCGGCAGGTAGTCGGCGAGTTCGGCGGCTTCTTCCATCACTACCCCCACACGTGGGCAGATTCGCTGTCGTAAAAATCGACGATGAGTTCTCGCTTTGCGGTATGCGCCAATTTCATTGCGTTTGCTCGCTGTGCAATCTTGCGATTCACGGCTGATGCGGGATCGCCATACAATCCGACGAAGATATGAGATAGCTTCCCCTTCTCTATGAGCCGCAGGTAATGCTCGTCATTCGCGGCTAACGAATGACCGTAGATAAAGAGACATTTCTGAATCTCTTGGAAACTTCTGTATGCCTTTGCGAGATAGTCGCTGTGTCGAACTCTTTCGAGTTTTTCCGCGCTTGAACCTTCTGCTACGAATAGAGGAAAAAGGTCCCTGCTCAGTGCTTCGCGAATCTGTTCGATAAGACGAATGCCAGTGCGATTCCATGTGTACTTCTGTATCTCCGTTCCTGAATCAAAAACATGAAGTGCGCCATGCAGAAACCACATATTCTGATCGTGACTCTGGCCTGACTCCCAGACTACATATTCAGACGCGATGCCAGTGTCGATATCGTTTTGTGAAGTTCTAAACCCATCGTCGGACTGAATGTCGGCGCGGTTCTCGCGGTGCATGTGGGTCCAATAGAGCAGCAAGTCGTAATTGAACGTGTAGGTCGTGGAAAAGTTGTCCAAGAAGCGCTGACAGGCCGCGTATTCCGTATCCGTTATGTCGCTTGGCAACGCCGGGTGGCTCTGGGCAATTGTCTGAACAAGAAGCTCCTTGAGCGCGTCGGCGTCACTGCGCATCGCATCAGCCTGTGCATTGGTCACGCCATACCCTGCGGCAAGCGCTGCCGAATCGCGTAGCACCTTGATAACACGCTCGAAGTCTGTGGTGTGTAGAACCGAAAAGGCCAACTTTGCGGAATCCGGCAGTGCAGAAAAGTCCGCCTGCTCAAAAAGCTTGTCGTATCGGAAGATGTCTGGTCGACAGGCAATGCTGAACCCGTTGCCGAGCAAGAGATGTCGCTTGGAATAGCCGGAAGACGATTTAATGGCTTCGGCGAAACTCAGTACGTTCATGTCAGCCCTCCGCAGGGACGGACTCGTCTTCGCCCCAGATGCGGGCAAGGGTGGCTTGAATCTTTTGCTCGAAGCGGGTGATCAGTTCGCGGTTGGCAGCAACCAACGCTTGCTCGGCTTCGATTTCTGCCACGATGGCTTGCTGCGTGACGAGGGGCGGGAGGGGAATTTTCGCCTCATTCAGGCTGCGAATCGGGAGTTGAGGCTGCGCGGCACCTGAAACGATTGCTTCTCGCTGCGCACGGAAATTTTCCGACTGAAAGAAGAGAAAAAGATAGGAGCTTGAGAGTCTGGTCGCGTCCGGCCGGAAAATAAGCATGCCGGAGTTGATACGGATGTGATCGAACTCGACTGAAGCGTTATAGAGACCGGTGTTTCCGATGGTGCCGCGTGTCGTAAGCACTACATCGCCACGCTCAAGCTTACCTTTCCGCAGTGCGTTGTCTTTCGCGGCACTGATAAACTCCGCCTCGTCGAACTTGAATCCGTCGGAGCGAACGTTCTTCGTGCTCAGGAAGAGGCAATGGCCCGAAGGAGAAAAATCCTCCTTGCTCGGGTAGTTTTCTCCCCGGTCGCCGTCGATGATTTGAAAGGGTGCGTCTTCGAAGGTGGGAATCGGCCAATCGGGATTGATGGGGATGTGGGGGCGGTAGTGGTCGAGGACGGCACGGGCGCCGTTGATGACTTTCTGGTAGCCCTCGATCTCCGCCACGATCTCCTTCTGCACCTCCAGCGGCGGCAGGGGGATTTGGATGGCTCCGATTTCCGATAACCGCAGAGACGGATAAGCTTGGTCCGGAGTTATGTCACGGGCGTCAACTCGACACAAAAGATGATAGACAAACTTCGATAGTGCCTTCGATTCGTCGCAGATGATGCAGGCGAGATGACTCGACACATAGGCTGGTGCGCCCATGACGACGCGGTGATTCAGAAAGGTGGATGCTCCGCTCTTCGGGAAAAGTATCGTTCCGCTTGGGAACAACTCCAGACGGAGTTCTGCAAGTGCCTTGGCGTTCACCTTGTCGGCAGAGCCAACGTAGTCGTCTGAAAGGTGAACAGCACCGACGTCTGATGTGCGAATGAAGACAGCTTCGCCTCCGGCAAAGTATTCATCGCCCTGCGGTGCCGAGTTTCCTGAAGTAACCCGCGCGACTTCCTCTAGTCGGACGTGGGGATATGAGGAAGCCCGTTCTGCACCCTCCCGATACCGCTCCCCGCTCAGGTTGTAGTCGCCATTCGCGGCGATCTTTTCTTTCCGCACGATCTGGGCGGTGGAGGTGAGGGCGAGGATGGTCTCGGTGGGCGCTTTGGCCCGCAGCGCCTGAAGATACGCGGCGAGCTCGGCCTGGACCTGCGGCAGGTCGTTCTTCTCGATCGCGCGGCGCTGAGCGCCGAGGCCGAAGCCGTCGTTCTCGACCTTGAAGAAGGCGATGGTGTCGGCAGCCTTCGCCAGCGTTTTGTCGAGGATGAGGATGGAGGTCTTCACGCCGGAGTAGGGGTTGAAACAGCCCGCCGGCAGCGAGACGACGGCGACCAGCGAGTTCTCCACCAGCAGCTTGCGCAGGGCTTTGTAGGCGGTCTGGCTCTGGAAGATGATGCCCTCCCTCGGGGACGATGATGCCGGCGCGCCCGGTGGGCGTGAGGTGTTCGGCCATGTAATCGACGAACAGCACTTCGCTGCGCTTGGCCTGGATGGAGAAGCGCTTGTGGGGCTTGATGCCGCCTTTGGGGGACATGAAGGGCGGGTTGGCGAGGATGACGTCGGCGAATTCGTTCCAGCGCTCCTCGGAGGTGAGGGTGTCGTACTCGTAGATGTGCGGATCGGTGAAGCCGTGCAGATACAGGTTCACCAGCGAGAGCCGCACCATGTCGGGCGAGATGTCGTAGCCCTTGAAGTTTTTGGCGAGGCGGCCCTTGTCGTCGGGCGTGAGGGTGCTGTGGCCCTTGGCGTCGGTGTTGGCGCGCAGAATGTGCTTGTAGGCGGAGATGAGGAATCCGGCGGTGCCGCAGGCGGGGTCGAGGATGGTTTCGTTTTTCTGCGGGGCGAGGATCTCGACCATGAAGTCGATGATGTGGCGCGGGGTGCGGAACTGGCCGGCATCGCCCTGACTGCCCAAAACGCTGAGCAGATACTCGAAGGCGTCGCCGAGGCGCTCGCTGTGGTCGTAGCTGAATTCGTCGATGATTTTGAGGAAGGCCTTGAGCGTTTCGGGGTCGCGGTAAGGCAGGTAGGCGTTTTTGAAGATGTCGCGGAAGAGCGCGGGGATGCCAGGGTTCTCGGGCATCTTGGCAATGCCTTCTCCGTAGAGGCCGAGCATCTCGTGACCTCCGAGCGAGGGCGCCATGAGCTTGGCCCAGCCGTAGCGGGCGTAGTCGCCAGTGAAGAACTTGCGCTTGCCGCCGAGTTCCTCGCTTTCGGCATCCATGTCATCCATGAATTTGTAAATCAGCGCGATAGTGATCTGCTCGACCTGGGATTTGGGGTCGGGC
>JAJYHY010000551.1 GCA_021784555.1 bacterium | reverse complement strand
GGGTACCTTCTGATCGTGGTGAGGTATCACAACGGGCGCAACTACCAGGCCTACCTCTCGCACCGCAAGCGCAGGATGAAAAACCTTAAAAAGTGGAAATCACTCAAAGTGTCGCTGTAGTGTTAGGCGAAAATCAGCATTCTCCGCACACATCGCGAGCCAAAGCGATTGACGATGGAATTGCGCTGGATAATCTATGGGGAATGAATCGTTTGGAAGACCTGAAGCGATTTTATTTTCTTCTCGAGGCGCTCGAGTTGCGCAATGGCGGCTGTCGCGTGCTATCCAATTGTTCTGGCCGCATGGCCTGGCCCAGGCACGGCGTTTATTTCTTTTTTGAACGCGGCGAGAATAGAACCGACACCGGTGATGGCTTGCGCGTTGTTCGTGTAGGGACCACAACCGGCGCCAAGAGCACTCTGTGGAAACGCCTGCGTGGGCACAAAGGAATATCAAAAACAGGCGGCGGGAATCACAGAGGTTCCGTATTCAGGCTTCTCGTCGGAAAGGCGTTGATTAGGAACAACCACCTCGTATTCGATTCGTGGGGAAAAGACAAGCAGGCGCCGCCAAAGACGCTAAAACAAGAGCAACCTCTTGAGGTTGAAGTCTCCAAGATAATTCGCGACATGCCTTTCCTGTGGCTTGCGGTGGAAGATGAGCCGGGATTAGTCAACTTGCGCGGCTATATCGAGAGACATTCAATCGCGCTCCTGAGCAATCTGAATAAGCCAGTCATTGACAGGCCTTCAATAAATTGGTTGGGATTTCACTGCGACCATGAACAGATATCTGGCTCTGGTCTTTGGAATCGAGGCCATACCGGCAAAAATTATGACGTCACCTTTCTCTATGAACTGGAACGATTGATTCAACGGAAACCAGCCTCCGCATGAAAATCGTCATCCAATGTGCTTCTGGCAAGCAAGCCGGTGCCGGATACGTGCAAACCGAAGACGGCAAACGGGTAATGTTCGTGGCACAGCCTCAATTTGCCCCACCGTTTCGGCATGAAATTGTTGCCAGGCCAGACGACCAGTCCGACAGACAGGTATCGTGGCGCATGTTGCTTCAAGAATATAACAAAAGTCCGGGAAACAATCCGTGGAACCTTCGGCCGGCTTTCATGCTCTATAAGAATGGAATTTATCGGAGATTAGCGGACAGGTTCGGGGTTGAACGCGTGTATATTTTATCTGCTGGATGGGGGTTGATAAGGGCGGATTTTTTGACGCCGCAGTATGACATTACTTTTAGTTCCAGAGCCGAGGATTACAAACGAAGAGCAAGACCCGCCCCGACAAAGAACGACCTTTTTCAAGACTTTCAGATGTTGCAGGACGATGCCGACGATTCTGTGATGTTTTTTGGCGGCAAGGATTACCTTCCGCTTTTTTGCAGGCTCACAGAGAACTTCCGCTGCCGCAGAAAGGTGTTTTACAATTCGGCAACTCCCCCCAACGCTCGCGGTTGTGACTTGCAGCGATACAAAGGTAAACCACGCACGAACTGGCATTACGAATGCGCAAAAGCTCTTCTCGTTTCGGCCGTAGAGGCTTGACGTCTCACCTTTCTCACACTCGGAAATTTCTTATTCTGACTCCGCGCCCGATTTAATCGCCATTGTCGGAAGGCCGAATGTCGGCAAGTCGTCGATAGGAAATTGCTCTTGGGACGCCGTGCGGACTCGGCGCTGCACGCGTAGGGGAGAATTGGTTCCCAGGCTCATCGAGCACCGCCGGACACTGCCGGAGGGCGGTCGCGTGCGGCACCGGCAGCTTTTTGCGGTTTGCAGCGGCAGGTGGGCGCTTTCCGAGGGCTTGCAGGCGGCCTGCCAAGTGGTACTCTAGGCGCATGGGACGGATCATGGTATCGGTGCAGGTGCAAAGCGTCTCGGCTCCCGAGCACGCTGTGCGATGTGATGCGTTGGTGGACACGGGGGCATCTCACCTGGTTTTGCCTTCCGCGTGGCGGGAGCGGCTCGGCGCCCTTGATGAACTGGAGACCGTCGAGGTGGAAACGGCCGATCAGCGCGCCATTCAGGGTGTCGTGTGTGGCCCGGTCAGGATCCAGGTCGAAGGTTTCAGGCCGATCTATAGCGAGGTGCTTCTTGTGGAAATGGCGCCGGCTCACGGTGTCTATGAGCCGCTGGTTGGCTACATCGTTCTGGAGCAGTGTCAAGCCGCGGTCGATATGCTCGGTCATTGCCTCGTCCGTACCAGACGGCTGGATCTCAAGCAAGCCCTACGCGGCATGTGAGCTCAGGGTGCGTCTCATGCATGGAGCATCCGTTCGTACTCATCGTGCGGCCCGATCCAAAACCAGAGAAAGCCGCCCGGCACGGACACCGCCAGCGCCCTGTGGCCCGAACCCACGCGGGCGGACCAGAAACGGCCCTTTCGCTCAAATCGGAGGGAGCCATGTCGCGGATTGAGGAGCCACAAGCGGTAGGCGCGTTGGGCTGTGGCCCGAACGGCCGGAGACAACGCCGCGAAGGCCGCCCAGAACTCAGGCGTGGTCCAGGAATTCACGGAGAGGCTTCACGCGCCCCGCTTGATAATGCGCGATGGCCTGGTCGGCCAGTTTATCGAGCCTGCCCGCCGCGATATCCTCGGCAATCTGCTGGTCCCATCGCTGCTCCATGACTTGCTCGATCCATCCCGCCAGTTCCCACGCGTCCCTTTCCGGAAGCCGCTCAAAGGCGGCCTTCATCTCCGCAACTGTGCTCATTGTCAGCGCCATAAGCTCAAATTAGCCTCCTGCATCCTTGCCGCAAGCAACAAGTTCATGGCTTTTGTGCTATGGCCTTGAGATGAGCGTCGATCCGGGCACCAGCGTGGCCGCGATTGTCTCCCCGAGGCAATGCTCAGCGTGGAGCGGGTCGAGGTAGAGCAGGTCGATCGGCCCCCGGTTCCGCCTTAGCCAGGCTGCGGAGTCATCCTGCACGAGTTCGACGAAGCCACCGAAGCGCTGGAGGAGGCACCGGGCTGTGGCAAGGTGCTCCTGGTTGTTGTCTATCGAGATCAGGCGCCCGCCACGGCGCCGCCAGGCAGCCTCGACCTTGACCTGGACCCTGTAGCCGCGCCTGCGCCACAGCACCAGGGCTCGCGCCCAATTGAAACAGTCCCCAAGTCCGTGGCCGAAGTGCAATCTTAGCGGTTGTCGTACGGCAGAGTCGTCCCGGATGGGGCTCGGCGCGGCAGTTAAGGAGCTTTCGGTTTCCATCTTCTTCTCTCCCTGCTGTGCTGCTACTGGGCGCCCGCGAGGAATGGCTTGGCCAGAGCCGCCTGCCGCTCGGTCAGGTATTGGCAGACCCCGCCGTTGAAGTACAGCTCGATCCTCCGGCAAACCTCGGTTGCGGTAATCATATCCATGCAGCGCGGCAGGCCGTTGACGACGTCCACGCAGAGGTTCTCGGGTCGATCCTTCTCGTCTCCGTCACCCAGCGGCTTAGTCCGCGATTTCCAGCAACCCCCGTCATCGCAGCAGAGCAGCGCCCCGTTGCGGTGAATGTATTGGTGGTGTGGGTAGGCCTCCCACTGGCACGGCTCCCGCCCGCCCGCCACCACCGCACATGGCCGATTCTTGGGCCGACCGCCCTTGACCTCGACCGCCGCCGCCAGGTGCATGGCGAAGGTCACCGGGCAGAGAACGCCGTGTTGCTTCGGCAAGCGTGCGTGACGGGATTTTGGCGCGGGCGGTAGTGTGGGCGCCAGATTATGGCAGCCAAGACAGCCAGCAGATCGGACAGCCGCTTCGCGGCCGGCGTGGCCCGGGTGCAACCAAGCCTGGAGGCTTGGCGCAGGCGGCGTAAACACCGAGAATCCATCCCCGAGA
>JAJYHY010000550.1 GCA_021784555.1 bacterium | reverse complement strand
AAGCAGTTCTATCTTTACGTCCTCCAGACCATTGACCGGGCCGATGCCGTCATCGGCGGCTCGGCCAAACCCTTCGCCCAAACGCAGACGGCCACCCCATCGGGCAGCCCGGAGACGGTTCCGCTGCGTGGTCCACCGTTTGCGGCCCCGTCGCCAACATTCATATCCCCAACTCCCTTATCCAAGCCATGAAATATCTAATGCTCATCCCGCTCGTGTTCGCCACCTCGTGCGCGTCTCATCGCCCGAAGCCTGTGTTCCTCAACCTCTCGCCGCCTCCCGCCGTCGCACCGCCGGGCGCGGTCCGATATCCCGAGGTGGTTCGGGCTTATCACCTGGGCCGCTACGTTGATCCAAACCACCCTGGGGAGATGCATGAGCAGCACGACATTTATCGCGTCGAGGCCCAGTCCGCCTGGAATCTCCATCCCGGCCCGGTTGGTTTGGTTGCCCCCATCTCTGTTGGTGCCCTGACCAACGCCGCCTATTCGCCGGTGCCGGTCAATGACCCCGTGGCGGCCGAGGTCAACCGCCAGAGGCAAATCACACAAACCATGCTGGCCGAGGCCGACCGGCTCACCGGCGCCCTCCAGCAACTCGGCCAGGCCATCCGTCAAACGCGCTCCGTTGCCAGGGAAAACCAACAGCTTCGCCAGCAGTTGAATACGGCGTTGAAGCGCCTGGACTCGCTCCAAGCCGAGATAAGGACGCTACAGGGTGAGCCAGCGCCGACGAATACCCCGCCTGATTCACCGCAGTCACCATGAAAGCGATTTGCTGGGCCTACACCGAGGACGGGTTGATCTGTCGTCAGCCCGCCACCGGCTTCGACCAGCAACGCGGCTTCACGGTCTGTGCTACGCACAGCGCCAGCCGCGAACAACAGACACAAAACCAGAGTTCAGTTATGACAAGAACAAGACCATCCGCGCCGTCGAGCGCCGGCGGCAATGCCGCCCCCACCGACCCGCCCACCTTTCGAAACAACCCGGAGGTGGATGCGAAGATCGACTCCTATATCCAGGAGAACCCGAAGTATTGGGCCTACGTCCAGGGCATGCCCCGCGACCGGCTTGAACGCACCGTGGTGCTCAACGAGGTGCGCGAGTTGGACCGCCAACAGCGCCTGCGGGAAGGCGTGCTCAAACAAATCAACCGTAATCCGGATCTGAAACGCGCCTACGACCTCCTGGTCAAAGACCTGCCCGAAGAACAGAGGGAGGGCGCCATCGCGCAAATCGCCCGCCAGGCGAAGCGCGCGGTGGCCCGAACGCTGGGCCAGCAGCAGACCAGGGGACAATCCATGGGCGTGTGAGCCATTCGCCTGGGACGGCCCGGCCCATCCCAGAGCACGGGTCGCCGCGGCGCGACCCGCGTTGCCCGCCAGCGGTTCATTTCCCGGGCCGGCTGAACCGAAACGCGACCCCCGTGACGACCCCGATGACGAGCCAAACACCGACGGCAGCCCCAACCGCGCGCCATGACCCGGGCAAGAAGCTCAGGCCACGTTCCAAAGCCGCGATGGCTCTGGGGCACGGATGCGACCATGGCCTGCCTGCCCGGTTAAAGGCAATCGCGAAAATGAGCAGGAACAAAAGGCCATGCGCCGTCATTATCAAATTGAGGCCACGCGGCAGCCCTTTCTGCGGTTCGGCGGCGAGCCGCTTGGCGTCGGCAGTCCAGTAAAAGGCACCGTGCCACATCATCACAGAGAAGAGGACAAAGACCCACCAAAGCCAGGGTGCTCGCAGCGACCACCCAAAGTCATGCATTAGCCGCCAGCCGCTCAAAAGGATGATAATTGCCGCCGGCGGAGCGCACAGAACACTGGCGGTGCGAAAACACTGGCAAAGGTCGGCCGCCTCCTCATTGAAAGGCAGGTTTCGCCGCAGGTGACGGAGCCGGGCGCGCAGGACCTCACTCGTCAAAAGGAACACGCCCAGGAGGGTGAAGCCCGCGTGGTGGAGGATACGCGGCAGAGACGACCCGGCGGGAGAGGCGCCGACGACGAGCAACATTGTCGCGGTCGTGAACACCGGCAACCCGACACGCAGCACGCTCACCAGACTGCGGCGGCGTGAGAGCCGGATGACGCCGGCAATGCCCGCGGTCACCCACAAGGCTGAGAATGTCGTCCACAGGAACATGTCCATCGGCTCAAAACACCCGGCTCAGCACGAAGCCAATGTATCCGCCCACGCCCTCCAGACAGGCGGCCAGAACCGCCGCGCGCCAGCCTCCCACGCGGTATCCAATCAGCCATGCCAGCGTGAAGAACTGGGCCTGAAACATGGCGGTCGCCGCAGAGCCCGCTAGCAGCGCCGGCCAGCTAACCGGCGACCACCACTGCGCGCCCAGCAACAGCAGCCCGGCCATCAAATAACTCAATGCCAGCAAAGCCGCCAGCGGCATCGAAGCCGCCCGAAGCCGGAACAAGCATAGCAAGACAATCAGGCTCAGACAGGCATAAGCGACCACGAAGGCAGGCTCCATTCCCATGAACCCGCTCAGCAGCCGCGTGCCGGCCATCACCAAAAAAATGCCTGACCCGGCGAGACTCCCCAGCACCATCCCCTGAAGCTCCCGCAACGGACCTAGACGCGCCTCGCCCGCGGCCTCAAACGGCCTGGCCATCATCCGGGCGGCGCTGGCAATGCCCAGCGCCGGCACGCCCAGCGCCAGAATACTCCAGGGCCAGCCGCGCCCAAGCAACTGAGGGGCGGCAACGCCCGCAAAGCCGCCAATGGTCCGGGTCAACACGTCCGCGTGAGTCGTAAGATTAGCCAAGCCGCCAAGGCCACCGGCGTGAACGGCTATCAATCCGTGAACCACACCGAAGGCGGTTCCGATGAGAACGCCGGCAGCCCCGCATGCGCGGATGCTCAGCACGCTGGCGCAAACCACCCCGCCGGCCATCGCCAACGCCGCCCCGCTGGCGGCAGCCCATAACACCACCGGCAGGCTCGCCCGGCCCAAGATCGAGAGCAGCACCGCGACGCAAACCGCCGTCACCATCGGCCAGATCACGAATGCGTTCAGGCTGTCCTCCACGAGCGCCGCGCGGTTGACAGTGCTCCGCCAGTTCATGAGCCAGCGCGAGGCGCTCTCGCGCAATCCCTCTTGCGAATCGGCACTGCCCAAGAGCTTGGGAAACAGGATGAACAGCAAATCCAAGACGCTCCGGCACAAGGTCGAGCCAGCCAGAACGGCGGCGACCGCCACGCGTTCGCCAGCGGAGATTTGCGGCCGCCGCTTCAATCGGCTCAGCCAGCCTGCAATCCGGGGCAGCACTCCGCGCGGCTTCTCCCCAAGCCCTGCGGCCATTTCACGCGCCCGTTCTTTCTCACGGTCGAGGAATGCGGCCAGCCTTTGTTTGTCAGCTTCGGTCAACGGCTGCCGCGGATCCAACATGACTGCAAACGACTCCTCAGCCAACTCCGTGACCTCCGCCCACTCGCCGGCCCTTTTGAGCGACTCAACCGGCATGCCGCCCAGAGTTCGCAAATTCCCTTCCCGAAAGGCGTGCTGGAGTTTATCAGCGTCTTCAGGCGACAGTCGGATAAGCAAATGGACAGAGCCAGATTTCATGGTGATGAGCGCGACTGCGATTAGCGCGAATGTTCTAAGGTCAGTCGTCGTTTGTAGCCAGTCGTCAAAGGTAACTTGGTCAATTTCCCGATCCAACCCTATTTCCAGCGTGATTCCCGCGGCGGCTATGAAGTCGTTGACGGCCAGCAAATAGAGCTTGCGCGAGTCCAACACGGCGCTTCTACCGTCCTCGCTGACCTTCACCACCTTCGAGCAGGGCCACCGGCCCAAGCGCGTTGACAGCAGGACATGGCGGTCCG
>JAJYHY010000152.1 GCA_021784555.1 bacterium | reverse complement strand
GATCTCATGATATCAATAGCCCGCTCACGGTCATCTCCGGATTCGTCCAACTCATGAACCAACGCATCGGCAACGCCACGCGGCTGGAACAGGATGATGTCCAATTCATAAAGGAACGGCTCACGACCATCACCCGGCAGGTAACTAACTGCATCGAAATCTCGCGGCGCTATTTGAGCTTTCTGCGGCGCGGCACGGATGACACCCCGCAGGTGGGCATCAACCAACTCCTCTCGGACCTGGGCTCCCTCCTGCGAGTGCATCCCAGCTTGCGCAATCATCAATTCGAGATCGAACCGCTAGCCAGCGATATCGCCCCGCGGATGAACGGCACGGATGTAATCCAGGTGCTGCTGAACCTGGCTGTCAATGCCTTCCAGTGCAGTCCGATCCCTCAAACCGTGCGTATCCGGGCCTGGACGCTTGCCGAGCGCCCCGACCTGGGTGCGGTGGAGGATGGTCCGCAGGACCGGGTGCTCAATCTCGGTGGCTTCAGCAATGCGCCGCCGCTGCTGGCGCTAGCGGTGAGCGACACTGGGCCCGGCATCCCGCCCGACATCCTGCCCAGGGTCTTCGAGCCTTATTTCACGACCAAGAAGCCCCGGCAGGGTACGGGCTTGGGCCTGAATATCGTCCAACGCCTGGTAAAAGAGGCCTGTGGTGCTCTCCACGTCCACACCCGGGCCGGCTCCGGCACGACTTTCACAATCTATCTGCCTGCCGCGCCGTTGGGCTGCGGTTGAGCAGCTTTCTCTGCTGGGGGTGCATAGAGTTTGCTTCCGCGAGGGTTCTCTTCATAATGCCGCGATGAAAGTCGCACAGGTCGCGATCTGCCCCAGCCAAGCCTCCACGCAGGCTGGACGGCCGGCGCTCACCCCGGAACTGCTGGCCGCCAGCGGCGCTCGCTACTCAAGGAATAACGAGGGACTGGAGTCGATCCTTTCCAGAATCGACCCTAACAACCTGGAAAAGTCGGTCGATTCCATTTTCAGGATGGTCGATTACGGACACCAATCCATTGCCGACATGGTTCCGGTGGCCATGTTCATCGATGGAGTGTCCATTTGGCTGGCCTACTATATATGGACTCTTTGCCCAACCGCCGGAGGACAGGAATCCTCGACCCGCTACATTAAAATCTCCCCTGAGGGGCTGATTCCGCCGGAGAGGCTGGGCATCCCCGCCCAGGCCATACCCGAATGGCGCCAGCTTATGGACCGCTGCTTCCAGGCTTATCAAAACTCGCTCCAACTCTGGGAAGACCTCGCCCGGAAAAGCCCGGCGCTAATGGGCATTCCCGCATCGTTGCTCAATGACGGCTCGGAGGCCGCGCAAAAGAAGGTGGCGCGCATGAGACGCAATTACGCCTTTGATCGGGCCAGGTACTTTCTGCCAGTCAGCGCCGCGACCAACGTCATGCTCCTTATGTCCGCGCGGGGATGGGTCAACCTCTGCCAATTTCTCCTTTCGCACCGCCTGCCGGAGTCGCGGACGCTGGGCAAACGGATACGAACCGAGCTGGAGATTGCCGCTCCCAGAATGCTCAAACACGCCGAATATACCGAAGCCAATCACCGGACGCTGGCAGACGAATTCGCTCGGCTCGTGCGGTTGGCCAAGGCCGTCGGGCCTTGGACGGAGACTGCCGGAGCGGTGACGGAAATGCTGAGGAATGAGCCGGCTGGAGCCGCCTGTTCGGAGCACGACGCCGGGACGAGGGCGTCCGCGCTCCTGGCGGCGCCTGTGGAGCCACCGACCGGCAGGCCTGGCGACCACCCGGACCCATCCTCAAAGCCGTTCCTGTCCGTCCTGCTTCCCGAAGGGGTGCCGGAGAAGGAATTCGCTCAGGGCCTGCGTCACCACGCCAATCGTTATGCGCCGGTTGGAAGCGACCTTCAGCGAACCGCCGTCCGTTTCGGCTGGCCGGCGATCAGCTTCGCCGAAATCCGGGATTTGAACCGGCATCGCACAGGAACGAAGTTCTGCCCGCAAGTGCCACACGGGTTTTATTTTGCCCTGGACCAACTCCCGGCGGAAGCGGGAGACGCCCGGGCGCGCTTGCTCGAACAAGCGGCTGTGGGCCAATTCGCCTCCGCCAAGGCCCTTGAATTGCTCAGGCAGGCCGCGCCGACTTATATCCACTGGTCCCTGCTGGGGACGGAGTATCCCTTTGAGCACACCACAACGGCCGACAAGTTCATTTACGAGGCGGAGTTGAGGACCGGCCTGGGTGCTCACTTCCGGTATGCCAAACACCTCCGCGATGTGCTGGCGCTCTGGTATGAGCGGTTCCCCGCGACAAAGGGGCTGATTTTGGAAGGCAGCGCCGAGCCGGAATAGGGCGAGGGTCGCCGGGTGCAGGTGCCAGGGGGCCCCGCTAATCGCCGGCCGTATTTCCCATTAGGCATTGGACGTTTGCCATTGGTCATTGGGCCGATCTAAACCGCCCGCGAGAGTCGGTGGCTCTGAAAGCGAGTTGCTAACAGGTCGAGTCTCCTTATGGCTGGCTCGGAGCCTTTAATTGAGAATTGAGAAATAAGAATTGGAAAATGTAAATTGATGGCAAAGCCACTGCGAAACCGAACCGACGCCGTCCTTCCGAGGACCCGGCGGAGCCGGGTTCAATGTAAGATTGTTAATTCTTAATTCTCAATTCTCAATTGCTTTCAACAAACTCCTTTTGGAACTGCTTGTGTTGGAGCGGGTTGGAAAGCAACGGTTTTTGCCTCCCGTGCGACAACCGCGGAAAGTTTCTTCCATGGAACAGCCCCCCAGCGGGGGTGCCTGCTGCTAAGAAAAAAACAGGTGGTCTGACCGGTTGGTCGCCGGGGCCTACGGCTGGCGGGTTCTCCGATCGTTCGGCCGCCGAATGCTTCGCGCGGGCGGGGATTTAGCTCTTGCTCTGGGGTGGGGATGCTTTAAGTGGCGGAGGTTGGGCGCTAGAAGGGTATGAAGTCCGTACGGAAACCGGGGGGACTCAAGCCAGTCCGCCAGCAGATGAAGCTCCACCGCCTTAAAACCGAGGCTGGACTGGCGAATAAATGAGAGCTGGCTGGGGCCGCTCCGGGTGACGACGGTGACGCAGTTGCCCAGTTTGGGGGCAACGGCCAGGAGCCAGGTCAGCCCGGCGGAGTTTGCCGGCATTTGGGCCTTCTCGAACAATAAGCGGAAGACCTGCCCAACGTACAGCCAGTCGGCGATACGAGGTTGAGTCAGTTCCCAGTCGTAGCATACAAGGTTCTTCCGTGAGAAAACCGCCTGGTAGAGGGCCTTGGGCGCGGGCTGGTTCGTCGGTGTGAAGGGAAGGAGCCCGCCCACGGCAAAGCTTCCCCCGCTCAAGGTGCGCGTCTCCAGATAAGGCGCAATCAAAGGCGCGCCGGCCCATTTGAGCCCGTTGCCCCGGGTGGCCCGTGCGAATTTGCCCATCCCGTAACTGACCAGAACGGGATTCACCTTGTTGAGCACAAACTCGGAAATCCGGTTTACCCATTCTCGGGCCTTGCGTATAGGCAACGCGAAATGCGACTGCAACGGGCCGGTATCCAGCGCCCACGAGAGGACCTCGTCCGGTGCCTGCCCCAAAGCGCCACGGTCCCACAAGCCGGAGGAGTTCAGGGGTTCGCGAAGGCCGCGTATCGCCGTAAATGCGATCAAGGGCTCATGCACCAGGTTGGTCGGGATGTTCCAGGGTCTCAACTCCATGCGCAATGGCTTCTGGAAGTTCACTTCGCCGTGCATCCGGACACTTCCACGCACTCCATTGACAGCCAGGGAGATACGCCCAAAGTGCGGAGGAAGACCGCGCGGCCAGCCAAGCGCCCCTGCCAGGTGCGTTAGATCCAGGTCGGCGGTGAGCCAGTCGTTTGTCCCTGGCGGCGTTTGGGAGACGCCCTCCCGTCGCATCTGAGCCAGAACACCGTTGAGGACCTCGGTCGGCGAAGACCCCAGGCCGAGCATGGTCCACACGCCGGAATGGTAAAAGCGCAGATGGCGCGCTGCTGCCGGGTCCGGAGCGGACGCTTTGCCATGGCTCAAATCAAATTGCCAGCCGCCCTTCTCGCGGACCGGACGCGCCCCAGTCAATTCCTCGACAACGGCGGCAAGGTTGGTTTCCCAGAGAGCCGCGCGCCGAGGGTCCAGCCGGATGCTCAACGCCAATTCCGGCGCGCTCCCTCCCGGCTCCCAAAGGTCGAAAAAAGACTCCTGTTCAACAAGGTCATCAAGCACGGGCCGAAACAGGCGATGCACCCGGTTGGTCTCCCTGGGGCCGGTTGCCCTTGGACCGAGCCGAGTGAGAGCCGCCGCCAGTTTATCGAGCGTCTGGGCCTGCAGCCGGGCGCTGGCCGGCATTTGCCAGATGCGCATCACGTAGCCCGCGGTGGGCTCATCACTCATCCGCTTCTTGCCCAGCCAATGCACCTGCGCCACCAGGTCATCCGCGTTCAGAGCCGCAATCGCGACCCTTTGAGCACCCTGCGCGAGCAGGGGGAGTGTCCAGAAGGCCGCCACCATGCAAAACCCGATACGCTTTATCCACATGAGTGGAAGTCTGCACAAAACGCCCTTACGCGCGCAATTCATTTGCAGGACGGTTTCAGGATTGCGCTGGCAGCGGCTCTGGATCTAGGCTGGTCGAAACGCGAGTATGCAGACAAAAACGCAGTTCAGGTCTGTGCGATGAAGCCAACGCCTGTTCCAACAGCCACCCTATCGCGCACTTTATCTCACATTTGGTCGAGAACACGCCGGAATTCGATCAAGTGGAGGATAAAGTGGACGATAAAGTCCCGGAGTTGCGGTTTTTGGGACCGGCCCTAAATCGCGGGCCAATCGACTATGTTTCAAAATATCGGCGAGATGGTAGTGTTGTTCTGGCGCACGCTTCTGTCGCTGCCCATGACGTGGCGGCAGCGCCACAAGGTGTGCGAACAGTTCTTCGAGATAGGAAACGCGAGTTTGCTCATGGTCTGCATCCTGTCGTTTTTTATCGGGGCGGTGATCGCGCTGCAAACCGGGCCGGTGCTGGTCAGCCGCGGACTTTCCAACGCGGTAGGCGGGGTGGTGGGCATCTCAATATGCAAGGAGCTGGCCCCGGTTATGATGTCGATCCTGATTGCCGGGCGGATTGGCTCGGCCATGGCGGCCGAAATCGGCTCCATGCAGGTGTACCAGGAAATCGACGCGTTGCGCACGATGAACATCAACCCGATTCAGTACCTGGTGCTGCCGCGGGTGGTGGCCATCGCCACTGCACTGCCGCTGCTGGTTATCTTTGCCATCCTGGTGGGGTGGCTGGGCGGGGCGTTCGTCAGCATGGCTAATCCGCATATCGACATTTCCTTCGCCTCCTTCCTCTCCGCGCTGCGCGAGGTCGTCATGATCAAGGACGTGGCCAATGGGGTGTTCAAGAGTTTCATTTTCGCCCTGTTGGTCGGGACGGTCTCGTGCCACCAGGGCCTGATCACCCGAGGCGGTCCCAGGGGCATCGGGCGCTCGGTGACCAAGGCGGTGGTCAACTCGATCGTGTTGATTGTCATCTTTGATTATCTGCTCACTCGCGCGCTGCTTTCATGAACACTTCCTTGGCAAACCCTTCCCGGAACGGCATCGGCATCCAGGTGCGCGGTCTGCGCAAGGGCTTCAACGGCGAGGAGGTGCTCAAGGGGCTGGATTTCGAGGTCAGGCCAGGGGAGATCTTTGTCATTATGGGACCGAGCGGGAGCGGCAAAACCGTCCTGCTCAAACATCTCATCGGGCTGGAAACCCCGGACGCGGGAGAGATCCTCATCGCAGGCGAGCCGATTCAATCCGCGGGAGTCATGGACAAGTACCGCATGGCGATGGTCTTCCAGTCCGGGGCCTTGCTCAATTCGCTGACCGTGGGTGAGAACGTCGGCCTGTATCTCTCCGAACACCGGCTCAAACCCCCGCCGGAGATCGCGCGGATTGTTGCCGAAAAGCTTGAAGTCGTCGGCCTCAGAGATGCTGTCGATAAATGGCCGAGTGAGCTTTCCGGCGGCATGAAAAAACGGGTGGCCATTGCGCGAGCACTGGTCATCGAACCGCAGTTGATCCTCTACGACGAGCCGACCAGCGAATTGGACCCGCTCTCGGCGGTGGTTATTGCCGAGGAAATTGTGCGGCTCAACGAGCGGTCGCAGGTCACTTCGCTGGTCGTCTCGCATGATCGGGACCTGGCCTTTGGGGTGGCCAATCGCATGGCGGTGATTCATCAAGGCCAAATCCTGACTATCGGCACCCCTGAGCAGATCAAGCACCACGCCGACCCCAAAGTCCAGGAATTCCTCCGCGCCCATTTCAAGCGCGCCGAGCCACACCCAAACCAGTGAGCCACTTTTAGAGTCAACAACAAAAAAGCAACCGATCTTATGAAGAACAGTCTTGAAACCCGTTTGGGGATTTTCGTCGCCTTGGCCGTCATCGCGGCGGTGCTCATTCTGGAAACCGTCGGCGGGACCGTCTTCCAGCGTGGCTACCATCTCTACGGCCTCTTTGACAGCGTCCATGACCTTAAGCCCGGCAATCCGGTGAAGATGGCCGGCGTTGAAGTGGGGCGCGTCGAGAGTGTGGACCTGGACGAAGCGCAGAACAAGGTGAAGGTGACAATGAAGATCCGCAGGACCGTGAAAGTGCGCACAGACAGCGTTGCCACGATCAAGTTCACCGGCCTGCTCGGACAGAACTACGTGTCGCTTGAGTTCGGCTCGCGCGGGGGCACCGTCGCCGCCAACGGCACCTATCTGAGCACCGCCGAATCGGCCGACCTCAGCACCGTGATGGCCAAGATCGACAAAGTCGCCACCGGGGTCGATAACCTGACCAAGAGCTTTACCGGAGAAAAGATCAGCAACCTGTTGGGGCCGTTTACTGATTTCCTCAAAGCTAACAAAGTCCCCCTCACCGCCACTATCGCCAATTTCCAAAGCATCTCCAGCGAGATCTCTCAGGGCAGAGGCACCGTCGGCAAGCTCATTTACGACCAGGCGCTCTACAACTCCGCCCTCTCCTCCGTCACCAACCTCGATCACACTTCCGCCGAAATCGGCAGCACGGTGGCCGACGCCCACAAGATCGTCGATCAAGTCAATGCCGGCCGGGGCACCGTTGGGAAGATGCTCAAGGACGAGACCCTCTACCGCGAAGCGACCGCCTCAATGACCAACCTCAGAGAAATCCTGCAAAAGATCAACCAGGGCCAGGGCTCCGTCGGCAAGATCGTCAACGACAAACAACTCTACAACAACGCCAAGCTGACCCTGCAAAAACTCGACAAGGCCACCGAGGGCCTGGAAGACCAGGGCCCCTTGAGCGTGATGGGGGTGCTGATGAACAGCCTGTTTTAGCAGACGAGTCAGACCGGTCAGACGCATCCGACCCGTCTGACCGCCCGGCGTGATTCGCTACTTGGGCAGCAGGTCGCTCACCATGGCCTTCTCCTCTTTCAGTTCGTTCACCGTGGCATCGAGCTTCGCGCGGCTGAACTCGTTGAGCGAGAGGCCCTGGACGATCTCCAGCCCCGCTCCATTTCTGCGCGCCGGGAAGGAGCTGATGAGCCCCTCCTCCACGCCATAGCTGCCGTCCGAACACAGGCAAAGGCTGTGCCAATCCCCCGCCGACGTTGGCTCGACAATCGAGCGCACGCTGTCCACGATGGCATTGGCGGCGCTGGCAGCGCTGGATGCCCCTCGCGCTTTGATAATGGCCGCGCCCCGCTGCTGCACGGTCTTGATGAATTCTCCCTGGAGCCAGGCCTCGTCTTTGATCGCCTCGTTGGCGGGCCTGCCGCCGATTGAGGCGTGGTAAAAATCCGGGAACTGCGTGGAGGAGTGATTGCCCCAGATCGCGACCTTCGACACGGCGGTGACCTCCACACCGGCTCTTCTGCCAAGCTGCGATTTGGCGCGATTCTCATCCAGGCGCGTCATGGCGAAGAAGCGGTTGCGGGGGATATCGGGCGCATTGCTCATGGCTATCAGGCAGTTTGTGTTGCACGGGTTGCCCACCACATGCACGCGCACGTCCGGGGCGGCATTCTTTTGGATTGCCTGGCCCTGGCCGATGAAAATCTTGCCGTTGATCCCCAGCAACTCCTTCCGCTCCATGCCCGCCTTGCGCGGCACACTCCCCACCAGTAACGCCCAGTTCACGCCCCGAAATCCTTCGTCCAGATTCGCCGTGGGCACCACGCCTTTTAGCAGCGGAAAGGCGCAATCGTCCAACTCCATTACGACCCCGGCGAGGGCGGGCAGCGCCGGCTCAATCTCGATTAGGTGTAGAATCATGGGTTGGTTCGGGCCGAACATGGCGCCGGAGGCGATTCGGAAAAGGAGAGAATAGCCAATATTGCCGGCGGCCCCGGTAACAGCGATGCGAATAGGTGTCGTGCTCATAATGATTGCAGTTTCCGCCCGGCAGTATCGGAAACACGGTGGGAGAGTCAAGCCAGAAAGCCTTTGCGTGCGCCTCGGCAGCACGGCCATTGACAAAGTTGTAGCGCAGGTTTCCCAACCTGCTGTATCGCAAGTTTCCTAACTTGCGCGCCTGGAAGTGAACAGGTGTTGACAAGTAGCTACGATAGTAGCAATATTGCTCCCATGCTTAGCAAATCTCAACGAATCTCCGCCGCCGAATGGCTGGTCATGGATTTCATCTGGGCCAAAGGCCCCGTTCCAGCCAGCGAAGTGGTGGAGGCCATGGAGCGGCGAAAGGGATGGCGTTCGCGTACGACCCGGACCTTGCTGGATCGGCTGGTGAAGAAGAAGGCGCTCAAAATCCGGGCTGGTGTCCGACCCGGTCTTTATGAACCTCGCGTCACTAGAGAAGAATGCCAGCGTCAGGAGAGCCAGTCTCTGCTCCAGCGCGTCTTTGGCGGGGAGCCCGCCGCGATGTTGTTGCACCTGGTCGGAGAGGCCAAACTGTCAAGAGAGGACATCCGGAAACTGAAGGCGGTGCTATCCGAAAAGGAGAAGTGAGCGGTGAGGCGACACCCGCCTACTTGACGGTGTTCATCAGCGGAGCCAGACCCTGGATCCGCACTTCCAGCCGGTCCCCGGACCGGATGGGGCCAACTCCGCCAGGGGTGCCGGTCAAGATGATGTCGCCCGGCAGAAGCGTCAGGTTGGTGGAGATGAAACTCAGCAAGTAATGGCAATCAAAGATAAGCTGGCTGGTATTGGAGTTCTGCCGTAATTGGCCGTTTTGGAACAATTGGACGCTCAGGCCTCGAGGGTCGAGCTTGGTTTCGACGTACGGCCCCAGCGGCGTAAACGTGTCGAAAGACTTGGCCCGCGCCCATTGGCTCTGGCTGTTCTGAATGGTCCGATCGCTGATGTCCTGCGCCGCGGTGTAACCCAGGATGAATCGCGACGCGGCAGTGGCCGTTATGTTCCGGGCGCGCCGGCCAATCACGATGCACAGTTCGGCCTCGAAATCCGTTCGATGAGTGGGAAAAGGGACCTCGATCTTGGCCCCGTCTGGTATCAAGGAGGTGGGCGCCTTGAACCAGAACAACGGCTCCTCGGGCAGCGGCCGGCCGCCTTCCCGGGCGTGATCGGCATAGTTCACGCCTACGGAAATGACCTTCGAAGGAACCACCGGCGTGAGGGTTCGCAGCCCTTTGAGCGGTTCCGGTCTCTTAAGGAAAGAGGGCGACCCAAAAACGTCCCCTTTAAGGCGATAAACCTCGCCATCGAAGACTTTGGCGTAAAAAATCTCGTTGCCCTTCTGAAATCGGCCAATTGCAGCCATAACGCCCGTCATCTATAAAGAAGGCACCGTGGCACCGCAAGCCAAAAAGCCAAAATCCCTGAGTGTTTGCCCCTTGACTCGCGCTGGCTGGCTTCACATATTTTAAATTCAGTTTCCGTCGGTTGCAGAACAGAAGAATTTGAAGCTTTATGGCCACGTCGAAGGTTCACACAAGCCCGCCCAGAACCAACTCCGGCGCTCATCCCCCATCCCACGTGGCCTCCTCAACCACTACCTCCGGCTCAAATCCCCTCCAGGCACCCTCAGTTCCGGAGCCGATGCCCTCCGGACATCTCCCCAAGCCCGGTTTGAGCACCAACCCCTCCTTCCGCGGCAATGGGCAGGCCCCGCCCAGAGACCCTGCACAGAGTCCCGTTGAGAATACCCAGAAGATGAGGGAACTGCTCCGATTGGCCCAGGAGCAGGGCTATCTGACCTATACGGACATCAGCGAACTCCTGCCGGACTCGGCCACCTCCCCCGCCGAACTGGACGAGGTCTATATCCAACTGCGCAATCTCGACGTCGATATCGTGGACCAGGCCGAGGTTGACCGCATCAAACAGCCCGAACCGGATGAGGACGACGAGCGAACGCGGCTGGATGTCCTGGACGACCCCGTTCGGATGTATCTCAAGCAGATGGGCCAGGTTCCCCTCTTAACCCGCGAGCAGGAAGTGGAGATTTCCAAGCGCATCGAGGAAGCCGAGAGCCAATCCCGCCGGATTGTTTCTACATTTGGGTTCGCCGCCAAGGAGCACCTCGCCCTGGCCGAAAAGCTCATCTCAGACCCCCCCAAGGAACGGTTTGATCGGGTGGTCCTGGACAAAAAGACCGAGGGACGGGAGAAACACCTGCGTGCCTTGCGCAAGCTTATCAAACTGGTCCAGGCCCAGGATGCCAAGGTCGATGAGAAGTACGCCGCCTGGACGGCAGCCTCTCAGAAAGGCGCCAGACGACAGCATGAAGCCTTCGAGAACGCCGATCACAAGCTGCAAGAGAGCTTTCCCCGGTTCTGCTATAAACAGAAGGTGGTCGAGGAAATGAGCCTGGTCGCCGAAAATATCCAGGATAAGTTCCAGTTGAGCCTGCGCCTGCTGCAAGAATCTGAGGCGCAACGCAAGGGCTCCGTCCACCAAGCCCAGATCGAAGCGGAGCGAGCAAAGATCCGGACCCTAGAGGAGTTCGTGCGCATGCCCCATCGCGAATACCTCCAGGCCTGCGAAAAGCTCAAGGAGGCCAACGCCAAGGCCGTACAGGCCAAGACCGAGATGGTCGAGGCCAACCTGCGCCTGGTCATTTCCATTGCCAAGAAATACACTAATCGCGGCCTGTCCTTCCTGGACCTCATCCAGGAGGGCAACATGGGCTTGATGAAGGCCGTCGAAAAATTCGAATACCAGCGTGGCTATAAATTCTCCACTTACGCCACCTGGTGGATTCGCCAGGCCATCACCCGCTCCATTGCCGACCAGGCCCGCACCATCCGCATCCCGGTCCACATGATCGACACCATCAACAAGCTCATGCGTACCCAGAAACGGCTCCTCCAGGACTTCGGACGCGAACCGGTCCCGGACGAGATAGCCGACGAGATGCAACTCCCCGTCGAGCGCGTGCGCGCCGTCATGAAGATGGCGCAGCAGCCCATTTCGCTCCAGGCGCCCGTCGGCGAAAGCGAGGACACCCATTTCGGCGATTTCATCGAGGATAAGAGCAGCGACAGCCCCTCCGATCTCACGGGTTTCAATCTCCTCAAGGACAAGCTCAGCGATGTCCTTTGCAGCCTCACCGACCGCGAACGCAAAGTTCTCGAATTGCGGTTCGGCCTGGGCGACGGCTATCCGCGAACTCTGGAGGAAGTCGGACGCCAGTTCCGCGTCACCCGCGAACGCATCCGCCAGATCGAGGCCAAGGCCCTGCGCAAAATGCGCCACCCTACCCGTATCCGCCAGCTTCATGGCTTTCTGGAGCTTCAGCACGCCGAAAACCTCCAGTGAAGTTCCACCAAGGCAGGCCTCAGACCTTCAACCGCTAATCCAAATGCTCAGTGTGAAACGCATCTTCACTGCGAAACCAAACCGACGCGCTCATCCCAAGAAGCCTCCAAAGTGGAACCTAATTTGAGATTCTCAATGCTTAATTCTCAATTCTCAATTGTCGTTGGTAAGCACCAGTCGTCTGAGCGCCGGTTCGGTACGAAAATGCCGTGCAAACCGGCCTCCCTGCTGGCATCCTGCCGGCCATGAAGATCTCGATGCCCACCAAATGGAAACTCGGAGCCATCGCGTGCCTTTTCTTTTGCTTGAGCGCGCCTCGCCTCCAGGCCGCCATGCGCATCGACCCCGCCCGCGTGCGGGAGTTGGCGCAAATGCTTCCGGCCCAACCGGTGGGTGTCGGGCGCCCCATCACTGACCGCGCGGCTTGGGACAACCTAAGGCGCCATCGCGCGTTTGCCTCGCTTGTCAATAGGGCCGAGGCACTGGCCAGGGAACCGGTGCCGGCCCTCCCGGAAGAACTATACCTGGACTATTCGCGGACGGGGAACCGCACCCGCTGCGAGCGCGTTCTTTCAGCGCGCACTTCTCGCATCGCCAGCCTAACCATGGCCGAGTGCCTCGAAGACCAGGGCCGCTTTATTCAGCCCCTGGCCAAGGCCATTGAGGCGGTTTGCTCGGAGCGGACGTGGGTTTATCCCGCCCATGACGGCAAACTCGACAATTTCTATGGGAGGCGAATCGATATCGACCTGCGTGCCTCCGCCGTCGGCTGGGAGCTGGCAACCGTGGACTACCTCCTTGGAGACAAGCTTCCCGCCGCCACCCGGCGCTTAATCCGGGCGAATGTCGGACGGCGCGTGCTCCAGCCCTTCCGCGACATGGTCCTAGGGCGTCGGCCGGAGCTCTGGTGGATGCGCGTTCGGCAGAACTGGAATGCGGTTTGCCTGTCCGGAGTGGTTGGCTCGGCGCTGGCCCTGGAGAATTCCCCGGACGAACGAGCCTGGTTTGTTGCCGCCGGCGAAAAGTACATTCGCTTCTTCCTGAGCGGCTTCACCCCGGACGGCTATTGCAGCGAGGGGATTGGCTATTGGAACTATGGTTTCGGGCATTTCTTGTTGATGAGCGAAGCCATCCGGCAAGCGACTTCCGGAGGCTTGGACCTGCTCGCCGATCCGGCTGCCCTCCAGCCCGCCCTCTACAGCCTGCGCACTGAAATCCTCAACGGCATCTATCCCAGCATCGCCGACTGCCACCCCGGCAGCCGGCCCGACCCGCAATTCGTCCGGTTCATCTGCGCGCGATTCGGCTTGCGCCCGCCGCACGCCCGCGGAGGGGAGTTTGTCAGCCCTTCCGGAGGCCTTGTCCACGCGCTGCTCTTCTCTTTTCTGCCGCGCCCTTTGCCGCGTGTTCCGGAAACTGCTCGCCTGCCTGATACAAAGCTCCGAACCTGGTTCGAGGATGGGGGGGTATTGATCTGCCGGCCCACGCCGGGGTCGGAGACGCAATTTGCCGTGGCGCTGAAAGGCGGGAACAACGACGAGAACCATAATCATAATGATGTCGGCAGCTTCAGCGTGGTCGCCGGTAGCTCGATGGTCATCTGCGACCCCGGCGGCGAGGTGTACACCGCGCGAACCTTCAGCGCCCACCGCTACGACAGCAAGGTGATCAATTCCTACGGCCACGCCGTGCCGGTCGTTGCGGGTCAATTGCAGCGCACCGGCAAAGACGCCAAGGCGGCCGTGCTACGCACCGATTTCCAAGACGGCCGGGACACCCTGGCCCTCGACATTCGCTCCGCCTACGCCGTGCCTCAACTGAAGAAACTCGAACGAACCTTCACCTTCCGCCGCGCTGAACCCGCCTCGCTGACCGTGCGAGACAGGGTTCGCTTCACGGAACCTGAGAGTTTCGAAGAGGCGCTCATTACCTGGGGGACATGCCGGAAGGTGTCCAGAGACGAATTGGAGATCACCGATGACAAGGGGGCTGTGGGCGTGAAGATCGACAGCGGCGGCCTGCCGTTCAACATCCATGACGAGATCATCAATGAGAATGTCCCAACCCCCAAGAAGCCGCGGCGTATCGGCATCGGCCTGGCGCACCCGGTCAAAGACGCCACCATCACGTTGCGCATCACGCCAAGATGAATTTCCGAAGGCGTCGGGGTCAGTCCGGCGCCTTTTTCCGCCACTCCACCTTCTATTACCGCGGAAAAAGTGAGGACTGGCCCCGACGCTGCCCCACCAAGATGAATTTCCGAGAAAAAATCATTACCCTGGAGCGACTCCCGGAGTGGCGGGCCGATATGCGGCGGCGGGGACGGCGGCTCGTAGTCACTAACGGTTGCTTTGACCTGCTCCACCTCGGGCATGTGACCTATCTTGAGACAGCGAGAAACCAGGGCGATGCCCTCTTGCTCGGATTGAACAGCGACACGTCGGTGCGCCAGTTGAAAGGGCCCGACCGTCCCCTGAACCCGGAACAGGACCGCGCGGCGGTGGCGGCGGCGCTGGAATCCGTGGATGCGGTCTGCATCTTCGAAGAGCCCACCGCGACCCGGTTTCTGAGCGTTGCCAAGCCGGACGTTTATGTCAAAGGCGGCGACTACACATTGGAGACGTTGAACCAGGAAGAGCGACGAACCGTTGAACAGGCGGGCGGCAGGATTACGGTCTTGCCCATAGTTCCAGGCAAGTCCACCACCGCGCTCTTAAAGAAGATAGCCGCTCTCTAAATCCTCCGCTCTGAAAACATGTTAGAATGACTCCCCCTGGCTCCACTCGACGCGCCGTCATTGATGTCGGCACCAATTCGACCAAACTCTTGGTTGCCGACGTGCGCGGAGGCGACGTTTGGCCAGTATGGGAGGAGAGCAAACAGACGCGGCTCGGACGCGGGTTCTACGAAGAAAATCGGCTTCAACCTGAAGCCATCGCGAAAACGGCCGCCGTTGTGGCTCAGTTCGCCGCCTCCGCCGTCAAATTCGGCGCGACTGTCACCCGGGTCATTGCGACCAGCGCCGCCCGTGACGCGAAGAATCCGGAGGAGCTTGTTTCAGCGATCGAACAGGCCTCCCATCTGAAGACGGAAATCATTTCTGGCGAGCAGGAGGCATTGTGGGCCTTCAAGGGAGTTACCAGCGACGCGAAATACGCCCAAGCGCCCCTGCTGCTCCTGGATGTCGGGGGCGGCAGCACCGAGCTAATCATGGGGGAGGGTGGGCAAAAGCATTTTTCACACAGTTACTCCCTGGGCACCGTCCGGCTGATGGAGACGATTCCCCAAGGTGATCCCCCAACCCCGGAGGAATTGGCCCGGTGCCGAAACTTCCTCAAGGAATTCATCGCGAATGACGTCAAGCCTCAAGTCCAACCGGTGCTGCACCGCGAGACCGACGCCAACAAGGGCGCCGGCCCCCTCCAACTGGTCGGCACGGGAGGAACAACCACCATCCTGGCCCGCATGGAAGCCCGAACCGAGGATTTTGATCGGGAGCGCCTTGAATCGGTGTGTCTGAGCATCGAGCACATGCACAGCCGAGTTGAATCACTTTGGGGCCTCTCCCTGGCGGAGCGCAAGCGCATCATCGGCCTGCCCAAGAGCCGGGCCGACGTCATCCTCACTGGCAGCGCTATTTGCGAAGCCATCATGGAGGGCCTCGGCTTTCAGACCTTCCGCATCAGCACCCGCGGCCTTCGATTCGCCGCGGTGATGGAGGAAGGGTGAGTTTTCGGAGTTTACAAGGTTGACAGGTGGCCCTGGTCTGAGCGGCGGGTTGCGCCCTGGGCTTTCGCTTGGTAAGGTACTGGCATGACGTGGGTGGAACTGTGTGACAATCCAAAATTCCAAGACCTGCCGTTCAAGGTGGAACTTAACCGGTCGGGTCAGATCATTATGAGCCCAACACGCGCGCGCCACGGATACTACGCCAGCAAGATCGCCCGTCTGCTCAAGGAATTGATGGATTCAGGGGAAACGTTCGTCGAGCTGGCTATCGACACCGAAGACGGGACAAAGGTGGCCGACGCGGCATGGGCATCGCAGCCGAGGTTTGCAATAATCAGGGACGAGGTCAGTTGCTCCGTCGCACCGGAGATTTGCGTCGAAGTGCGATCACCCGCGAACTCCGATGCCGAAATCGCCTTGAAGCGGGAATTATACCTCACAGCAGACGCACAGGAATACTGGGTATGCGACCAGGCAGGCCATGTCGAGTTCTTCGATTCGACCGGCCGGCTCTCAGCCTCGAAGCTCTGCCCGCGATTTCCAGAGAATCTGGAGGCTTAGAAACCGAGTGAAACCGGGCGCGGTGCGTTGGCCGATGGGGTTTTGCTATAGTTAACATGTATGTCCGTTGAGCAGACAACACACACCAACGATGAAGAGACGGTTCAACCATCCCGCCGCAGGACGACCGAACTCTCAGTCACCGGCATGACCTGCGGCAATTGCGCCCGGCATGTCCTCGAAGCCCTTCAACAGGTGCCGGGGGTTCAAAGCGCCAGCGTCAGCCTCGATTCCCAACGGGCCTCGGTGCGGTGGCAAACGGAGGGTGAGCAACCGGTTGATACATTGATCAAGGCGGTGGAAGAGGCAGGCTATGGCGCAAAGGCAATGGACGCGCGGACCCAAGACGCCGGCCAGCGCAAGCTCTCCACATGGCAACTGAACCTGTGGATTGGCATCCTGGGCACCGTCCCGCTGATGATCGGAGAATGGGCCTTTGGCCTCGGCGCCGCTCCTTGGTTCCGCTGGGCGTCGTTCGCCGTCGCCACCGTGGTGCAGGTTTTCGCCGGCGCCCGGTTCTACGTCGGCGCCTGGGGCCAGCTCAAAGCCGGGCGTTCAAACATGGACACTCTGGTCGCCCTGGGGTCAACCACCGCTTACGCCTATAGCGCCTGGGCCCTGTTGAGCGGGTCGGGCGCCCATCTCTACTTTATGGAGGCGGCGGCGATTATTACTCTTATCAGCGTTGGCCACTGGATGGAGTCGCGGGTCAGCGTGCGGGCCTCCAGCGCGTTGCGCCAATTGCTGAATCTGGCCCCGGACAGGGCCCGCCTCGTCCAAGCCGACGGCACTGAAATGGAAGTTCCGGTGTCCGAGCTTCAGAGCGGGGCCAAGGTCGCCCTTCGCCCTGGGGACCGCGTTCCGACCGACGGCGAAGTGGCCGAAGGGAACTCGACGGTGGATGAATCGATGCTCACCGGAGAATCGACCCCGGTTGAAAAAGCCGGCGGCAATCCGCTCTATGCGGGAACCGTCAATCTCAATGGGCGCCTGGTCATGCGCGTGACGGCAACCGGCGAAGAAACCGCCTTGGCCCATATCATAGGCGCCGTGCAGCGGGCCCAGAGCAGCCGCGCCAATATCCAACGGATTGGAGACCGTGTCAGCAGCGTCTTTGTTCCCATTGTTGTCACGATTGCCATGGCCGCCGGATTATGGTGGGGATTGGCGCCCGCCTCGGCTGGCGCCGTCCACCAATGGCTGGGGCATTTCCTTTGGCTGGGCGCGCCGCCGACCGGCGCCCTGGCGGCCGGCTTCATCATCGCCGCCGCCGTCCTCATCATCGCTTGTCCTTGTGCGATGGGCTTGGCCACCCCCGCCGCCATCATGGCCGGCTCGAATGCCGCCGCCCAGCGGGGCATCCTTATCCGCGACGGTGTGGCTCTTGAGAAGGCCGGCAACGTCACCGCCGTGCTCTTTGACAAGACCGGCACGCTTACCGCCGGCAAACCGGAGGCGGTAAGATGGTGGGCGGCGCCGGGCGCACCGGCCACCCTTGGCGCGAGTGGTCATAAAATACCCGCGGCGCTTGAGTTGGGTCACGACGGCGCGGATTTGCTCCAACTGGCCTCAAGCCTGGCCAGGCACTCCACCCACCCCGTGAGCCAGGCGGTCGCCAAGCTCTCTCCCGATGGGATCGAGTTGGCGGGGTGGGAAGAAGTCCCGGGCGCTGGAGTGCAAGGCCAACTCCAATTACCAGAAGCCCCCAACGCCGGGCCGGGGCACCGCGCCGCCATGTTGCGTCTTGGCTCATTGCGCTGGCTGCGCGATGCCCAGGTGGATTTGGCCCCCGGTCGAGACTTCATCGAAGAGTGGTCAGCCCAGGGCGCCACCGTCGTTGGGATGGCGGCGGGGCAATCCCTCTGCGGACTCTTTGCCGTGAAGGACACTCTCAAGCCTGGCGCGCCCCAAGTCGTCCGGCAACTTCAACGGCAGGCCCTCAAAATCCACCTGGTGACCGGCGATAATCCAAAGACCGCCGCGAGCATTGCCAAACAAGCCGGCATCGACCCGAACAACGTCTTCGCCGAGGTCCGGCCCGAGCAAAAGGCGGAGTTTGTCGCCAAACTTCAGGCCAAGGGGGAGCGTGTGGCGTTTGTCGGTGACGGCATCAACGATGCGCCGGCCCTTGAACAGGCCGACCTGGGCATCGCCGTCAGCCGTGCCAGCGACCTGGCCCGCGAAGCGGCGGATATCATCTTGTTGAACTCAGAAATCGAGGCGGTGCCGGAGAGCCTCGGCTTAGCACGTGCCACTCTGGCGACGATCAAACAGAACCTTTTCTGGGCCTTCTTCTACAACCTCATCGGCATCCCGCTGGCCGCCCTCGGTTTTATGAGTCCGGTGTTTTCCGCCGCCGCCATGGGCTTCTCAGACCTCGTTGTCATCGGAAATGCCCTCCGGCTAAGGAATTGGCGGCTCCGCCGGTCGCAGGATTGAGAGCCACCTGAGCAGTTACACTGAGGAAGGGTGAAGAGGCAACGGAATGGGTATCTGTCTTGAGGACCTGGCGCCGTTGCGCAAACCTGGACGGAAATGAAAATTCAAAGTCTGACGGTTGGGTTGAGGGTAAGGCACCCGGAGTATGGAGTTGGTGTGGTGAAAGCTGTCTCGGAACACCTGGCCGAGATTCGCTTTGACGACGCCTTAAGGTCGATCGACCCGGAACTGAGCAACGTGACGCCCGCGGAACCGCATGCCACGCTTACGGGGCTGGAGGTCTCGCTGGAGCAGATGATTACATCGACCGTGGAAAGGGTCATTGACAGAATTGGAATCGAGGACCCCAAAGCAACAGTCGAGTTGCTCGGCCCTCGCTGGCAGAAAGGCAAGTTGGTGGTGCATCCCGCCGACCCTGCCTTGCAGACGAAGGAAGTCCCGCTGGAGGTCTTCTTCCACAAGATCGTCGGCCTTCGAAATCAACTGCGCGTCCTGGAGCAGAAGATCAACAGCCACCCAGCCATGACCGACGCGGAAAAGGTCGATCTGCAGCAGTACATCTCGCGTTGTTACGGGTCTCTGACGACCTTCAACCTGCTCTTCAAGAACAAGGAAGACCAGTTCTCCTCGAGGGCCTGAATCGAAG
>JAJYHY010000151.1 GCA_021784555.1 bacterium | reverse complement strand
CTGCGCACCCCGCGCTCGCGTAGTGTGCGGCACGACCTGGACCAGCGCGTAATCCCGGTCGTCATACGGGACGCTCACGACGAGCACCGGGCGCACCTTTGCGGCGAAGCCCAGGTCCGCCAGCCAAACCTCCCCACGCTCAGGCTGCTCCACGGCCCCCTTCTTCTTCGTCCAACATGCCAAAGGCTTCCGCCGCCGCGGAAGCTTGATCCTCCTCGGCCCAGAGGCCGTAGGCGTCATCGTAGAGCACACCCACTTTGCGAGCGCGAAATTGCGCCCGCACCGCGGCGTCCACCGCCCGCAATTCTTCGGTCGTCAGTCGTGGCAAAACTGCCTGGATCTCATTTAGCGTACTCACCATCCAAGCCTAAGCCGCCGCAATCGCCACGACAAGACCGTAACCTCCCGGACGGCCTTGGCGCCATCAACTTGACGCCACGCCAACAAGGTTCCGGCGGGTGCCCGCTGAACCGCAAATCGCCAATCTAAAATCGCAAGTCCCTCAAATCCCATGAATGACATCAGATTCGCCTTTCGCCAACTGCTGAAGAATCCCGGCTTCACCGCTGTCGCCGTGCTCACGCTGGCTCTCGGCATCGGCGGCGCCACCGCCATCTACAGCGTCATCAACTCAACCCTGCTCAATCCCATTCCCGGCCCTCACGCCAATCGGCTGGTACAAATCGCCGAACGCATGTACACGCAAGGGGGATTTCGTGACCAAAACCGGAAACCGTTCTTTTGCGGCGTCTGCTCGCCGGTCCTGGAAGCAATGTACGCGAATCGAAAACCGTTCGCCCAACTCGCCTGGGCCAACCAAGTGATACTAGAAAGGAAGACCGCCGACTTTGTCGAGCAGGACCTCGGGTGGACGGTCTCACCGAATTTGTTTGCTCTCTGGAACGTCCCGCCTCTCCTGGGCAGGACCTTTGCCAAGGACGAAGCCGTCCCACTCGATAGAGATGAGCGGCCGGCGCGCGACACGGCAATCGTCATCAGCTACGCCTGGTGGCAATCGCTCTTCGGCGGCGGCCCGAAGGTCATTGCCAAGACCATCGCCCTGAGCGGCCACCGATTTACCGTCATTGGCGTCATGCCGGCTCAGTTTCAGTTCCCCTACGGCGCAGCCAAATGCTGGCTGCCGGCTCAGCCCCTCCGCTTGCCCCCCGGATGGATGACGGGGCCGAACATCCGGCTCTTCGCCCGTCTCAAACCGGGCGCCACCATCCAACAAGCCGAGGCGATGCTTAACGTGGTAGCGCACCGCCTCGCGACCGAACCCGCTCTCAGCAAGACCTACGGTCCAGACTGGAGGCGGCGCCCCGGGGGGCTGGGCTTCTGGGTGCGTCCGGCCAGCGAGGCATTTACGGACGGCCGTGGCGACCTTGAGCGCACGCTATTCGGACTCTTGGCCGCCATCGGGTTTGTGCTGCTCATCGTCTGCGCCAACGTGGCCAATCTAACCCTGGCTCGGACAGAGCGGCGGCAGCAAGAACTGGCCATCCGCGCCGCGTTGGGCGCGGGCCGCGCTCGGCTCACCCGACAACTGTTGACCGAGAGCTTCCTGCTTGCCGGCCTTGGGGCCGTCGGCGGGGTGGTCGTAGCGGCTATCGGCGTGAAGCTCTTGGGAGCGCTGGTTCCTCAGTACATGCCGCGCCTGCGAGCCCTCCACGTCAACGGCGCCGCGCTCGGCTTCACCCTGCTTATTTGCCTTTTCAGCGGTCTGGCGTTCGGACTCGTTCCCGCCTGGCAAGGCGCGCGCGCAAAACTGGCCGAATCACTCAAGCAGGCCGCTGCCCAGGCATCGGCGGGCCGCGCCGGCAAACGATACCGCGCGGGGCTGGTCGTCGTGGAGTTTGCCCTCACCCTCGTCCTGCTCGCGGGCGCGGGCCTGATGATCGACAGCGTCGCGCGACTGCTGCACGTCAATCCGGGCTTCGACCCCGAAAACCTTCTAGGCATCAGCCTGAATTTGCCCTGGGACAAGTACAACGACCCGGAGCACTACGAGCGTGCTACGGGATTGAGGAAAATTCTTTACGCCCAGTTGGAGGAGCGCCTGGCCGCCTTGCCCGGTGTCAAAGCGGTCGGCATCGGCAAAGACGGCGCTTGGCCGGAGAAACTCAAGATGGCGGGTCGCAGTGAGCCAATGCAAGTCCTGCTCGAAGGCTGCGGTGTAGGCCGGAGCGATCTCTTTCGCGCCATGCGTATTCCGCTGCTGGCGGGGCGGTATTTCGGCCCTGACGACGTCGGTGTCGGAGTGGGCACGACGATTATCAACGAGACCATGGCGCGGGCGTTCTGGCCGGGCCAGAATGCAGTGGGCAAGAGGTTCGGACGGAGAACCTCCAACGGGTCACGTGAATACATGGTCGTCGGGGTGGTTGGTGACGTTCGCGACTTCCGCTACAACCAGCAAGTCCGTCCGGCCTTCTATCGCCCCTGCTACGAACTGGGCCTACAGGGGGCGGCGCCTTTCCTGATCGTGCGCACGGCCAACGACCCGCGCCCGCTCATCCCGGCCATTCGGCATGAACTGAAAGAAGTGGAGCCGCTGATGCGCGCGCCGCGAATCACCCTTGTTAAGCAGGTCCTCTACGACTCCACCCAGGCGCAACGCACCTACATGCTGTTCCTGGTGGTTTTCGCCGCGGTCGGGTTGTTGCTCGCCTGCCTGGGCATTTACGGCGTGCTGGCCTGCTCTGTGACTCGGCGCACACGCGAAATCGGCATTCGCACCGCCCTGGGAGCGGAGCGCCGCCAAATCCTGTGGCTCGTCATGGCCGACGGAGCGCGGCTGGCCAGCATTGGAGTAGCGGTTGGTCTGCTTGCGGCCTTCTGGCTAACGCGGCTGTTCCGGAACCAGCTTTTTGAGGTCGGACCCCGCGACCCGGTTGTATTTGGGGGCGCCGTGGTGTTGCTGCTGGGCGTGGCCCTGTTGGCCTGCTACCTTCCCGCCCGCCGCGCCCTTCGAGTCAAACCCATGGAGGCCCTGCGCTATGAATGAAGGAACCAAGCTATTGCCCGCGAAGCACGCGCCGGACGGCTCCATCATCAGCGCCCACGTCGATGACGAGATCTCCGCCACGGCGCTGGAGGTAATCGCGCGGAGCATAGTCGATGCGCCAGAAGGTCTCGCCGGCCGCAAAGTGCTCCGCGACGTTGATCAGGCTCGTGTGGAGGTCCACCCCTTCCCGGCGCGCACGCTCGTTAGCCACCGCCACCGCCCGAGCCAGCGACCGTGCCACCTCATCCTGCAAAACGCCTTGATCCAGTGTCTGTCCCATCGTTCTTGGTTGGAGTTACAAAAGCATATCCTCGGTGCTACCCAGTTCGACAACCCTACCGAAGGGCGTCACACCATAAACCAGCGCCGCCGAGATGACAAGTTCGCCCGCGTATTCAGCGCCCTTCAGATCCGGGTCATCGCGAACCGCGCGCCTGTCCGTTTCGCTCGGTTCCTGCAAGAAGTCAGCGCCGACGTTTGGATGCGTATGAAAGGAGGCAACGATGTCCATGCCAGCCACTTGACAGCCGTGGTGGGGCGGGACTTCAATGGTGCGGCCAGAGCCCCTGGGCCAGCGAACCACTCTCATCTCGCCCGACGTTCTCTCCACAATGAAACCTCCCTCCTCGTGTGCGCGCGAGGCCCCCGGCTGCGATTCGGACCATGCCTGCTTGAGCGCCGCCCGCACATTGGGATTCGTCAGGAGGTCGTAGAGGTCTGCCATACACGTCCAAAGGCTCACCGGCGCCGAGTTTCGAGCTTAAGCTATTCAGGACTCTCCAAGGTTGGTAGCCGAGGGGTGGCATGTCAAGGGGCATCAAATCAGCACGGACGATCTCTTCGACTCGCTTTCGGCCACGGCGGCAGGGCCTCCACGGCCCGGTCCAATCGCCAATCGCAGATCTAAAATCGCAAATCCGATGAACCAGCAAATCTCAAATGCAAAAAATCCAACGACCTTATGACCACAAATCACTCCCTCATCAAGCTTAAAGCCATCACCAAGGTGTTTTACACCGAGGACGTCGAGACCCACGCCCTGTCCGGAGTTCACCTCGAGATCAACCAAGGTGAATATGTCTCCATTGCCGGGCCCTCCGGCTGCGGCAAATCGACCTTGCTCTCCATCCTCGGTCTGCTCGATTCGCCGACCGAGGGCACCTACACCCTCAACGGCCAGGCCGTCGCCAATCTCGGCCACGCCCAACGCGCCCGCATCCGCAACCGCGAGGTCGGGTTTATCTTCCAGAGCTTCAACCTCATCGGCGACCTGACCGTGTTCGAGAACGTCGAGCTGCCGCTGACCTACCGCGGGATGGGGGCTGCCGAGCGCAAGAAGCGCGTGACCGAGTCCCTGGAACGGGTGGCGATGGCGCACCGCTTCAAGCATTACCCCGCTCAACTGTCCGGCGGCCAGCAACAGCGGGTGGCCGTGGCCCGCGCGCTCGGAGGCAAACCGTCAATCCTGCTGGCGGACGAACCGACCGGCAACCTCGACTCCAAAAACGGGGAGGCGGTGATGGACCTGCTGCGTGAGCTTCACCGCGAAGGCGCGACCATCTGTATGGTCACCCACGACCCTCGGTTTGCCCGCCATGCCCAGCGGCAAATCCACTTGTTCGACGGGCGGATCGTCGAGGAGATCTCCGAACCGGCGGAGGTCAGTCGTGATTAGCCGCCGACTCCTCAATCGAGACGATATGGAGCGGGTCCAGAACATTCACAAAACCCTCAGACGTTGCGACGACAACCCTCTTGGCAGTCACGAAAATGAAGTCATGGTGCGGCACGGGGAACTCGGCGCCGTCAGAGGTCCCGATTTTGAATGGGATCAATCCGCCCTGCAGCCGCTCGCGAATATCTTGAACCGTCATACGGTCAGTCTTAACTCGGTTCGCGTGCGGGTCAACGTTAACCTCGGCGATGCTATCAACGGTTTATGATAAAACTCCAAAACATTGAAAAGGCCGTCCGGACCAAGGCCGGATTCCTCTACCTCCTGCGCCAGATCAACCTCGGCATCGAAGAGGGCGAATTCCTCACCATCATGGGGCCGAGCGGTGCCGGCAAATCCACCCTGCTCAGCATCCTGGGCCTTTACGACGGCGCCTGGGAAGGCGAATACTTCTTGCTCGACCAGGCCGTCCACAAGCTCGCCCCCAAGGCGCGGGCCGCGCTCAACAAACGCCACGTCGGCTTCGTCTTCCAGCAGTTCCATCTGCTGGACGACCTGACCGTAGCCGAGAACCTCGACATACCTCTCTCCTACCGCAACATCCGCAAATCCGAGCGCCAGGGACTCGTCGCCGACATGCTCGACCGCTTCGGCATCGTCGCCAAGAAGGACCTGTTCCCGAGCCAACTCTCCGGTGGCCAGCAGCAATTGGTCGCGGTCGCGCGCGCCCTTATCGCCAAACCGGCCCTGCTGCTGGCCGACGAGCCCACCGGCAACCTGCATACCGAACAGGGGCGCGAGATTATGAACCTGTTCAAGAAGCTCAACGGCGAAGGCATGACCATCGTGCAAGTCACCCACAATGAAACCTGGGCCGCCTATGGCCACCGCATCATCCGGCTCAGAGACGGATGGATGGAGAAGGAGAAGTGATTTTAGATTTTAGATTTGCGATTTGCGACTTAGGAACGGCGCGAGCACAAGATGCGCGACGCCGCCTCCAAATCTGTCCGATGGGGCCCGGAGCACCCCGAAAGATCGCAAATCCCAAACCTAAAATCCCAAATCCCATGAATGACCTCAAATTCGCCTTTCGCCAACTGTTGAAGAGCCCAGGATTCGTTTCAATGGCCGTGCTCACGCTGGCTATGGGCATCGGGGTCAATACGGCCCTATTCAGGAAGAGTCTGCTCTTGGACGCAAGAGCTGTGGCGGCCGGCGAGCGCGTGGTCGCGGAAAGGGGCGCAGCGAGCCTGTCGGAGTTGGTGGAAAAGGCGTTAATGGCCATGCAACCCAGTGAATTCGGGGACTTCTCCCGACACCGTGGCAAGCCGTTGATGCGTCCTGGCGAACCACGGGTATGAGCATCTCAAACGCAAGCACGGATGAGGCTTCTGGTCGATACCAACGCGAGTTCATGGGGTGCAGGGTGTTGCCGCGGGCGCAACCACCACCCGCAATGTCTTCCCACGCAATTCTGCCACGAGTTGGGCAGGCGCGGCGGCGTCGGTCACGATGGTGTCGATGCGGTCCAGGCCGCAAAGCGGCAGGACGGATTTGCGTCCGAACTTGGTGTGGTCAAAGCAGAAGATGACCTTCTGCGCCGCGCGGATCATCGCCTGCTGAATGTCGATCAGCAGGCCGTGTGAGTTGGTGACGCCATCCAGGGTGATGCCCCCGGCGCTCATGATGGCCACGTCGGCGTGCATCGCCGAAAAGGACTCAATCGCCATGGGACCGACCAGGACGCCGAGCCGCGGGTAGATGACTCCGCCCGAAACGATCACCTCCAACCGGTTGGCCGAGGCGAACAGATTCGCCACCGGCAGAGAGTTGGTGATAATCTGCGGACCTTTGCTGTCCAGGTAACGCGCGACATGATAGACGGTGGTGCCGGCGTCGATGATGACGCTCTGGTTGGGCTGAATCAGCTCGGCGCAGGCGCGGCCGATGGCCTCCTTTTCCGCGAGTTGGTGTGTGTCCCTCGCCGAGAAAGTGAATTCGTCCGAGCGCGGGGTAACAACCCGTGCGCCGCCGTGGGTACGGCGGACCGTCCCGCCCGCCTCCAGGACGGCCAAATCGCGGCGGACGGTCGAAATTGAGGCATCAACCTGGTTTGAGATTTCCTCAAGGGAGGCGAATTCAACGCTTTGGATGAATTCCTCGATGCGGTGCTGGCGCTCTTCTGGCTGCATTTGAGGGATATTGGCAGATTTTGAAATATTTTGCAATATTTTGTTGACAAGCAAGGCAAAATCCGGCAAAACTGTGCGCCGTAATGGTTGCTAATGGCCAAACGCTGCATCGCGCGGTTGTCGAACACATCGTTCGCCAAGCGGTCTATCGTCGCCTTGGCAGACCATTGCCCACACCCGCGTCGGCGCCCAATCCACTGGTCGTGAACGTAAGCGCCCGGCATTGCCATCTCACGCCCGAGGCGGTGGAGACGCTGTTCGGCAAGGGGCGCCAGCTTACGGTACACAAATGGCTCTACCAGGAAGGCCAATTCGCCGCTAAAGAAACGGTAACGCTGATTGGCCCGCGCAGCCGAGTCATCTCCAATCTGCGGATTCTTGGTCCGTGCCGGAGCCTGAACCAGGTGGAGTTGGCCTATACCGACGGGATAGCGCTAGGGTTCGAGCTGCCGCTGCGGCTTTCGGGCGACATCAAAGGGACACTCGGCTGCATGTTAATGGGGCCGTCCGGCTTTTTTGAGATGGGCGAAGGCGTCATTCGGGCGTTGCGGCACGTCCACATGTCGCCGGAGGACGCGGGCTTTTACGGGGTCAAGGGCGGCGACGAAATGAGACTGCAGATCGGCGGGGCGTGCGGTATCACGCTGGAGAAGATGCTGGTGCGGGTGGACAAGAGTTTCAAACTCGAGGCGCATGTGGATACCGACGAAGGCAACGCCTGCAACCTGCAGCCCGGTACGCCGTGCGAACTAACCAAATGAGACACCAATTTCACGAGAAACTTTTGTGACACGAATTTCACGAATGAACACGAAGCAGAACAGATACAGGCCGGACTCCGTGCGGAGGATGCGGCACCGTCATTCGTGTTAATTCGTGGAATTTGTGTCTGCTAACTATCAACTCCGTTTAATATGAGCGAAGCATTAGGAATGATTGAAACCAAGGGCTACGTGGGCAGTGTTGAGGCCAGTGACGCGATGGTCAAGGCGGCCAACGTGAGCCTGATCAAAACCATCCCGATCGGCGGCGGGCTAATCACCGTGCTGTGCAAGGGAGACGTCGGCAGCGTCAAGGCGGCAGTGGATGCCGGCGCCAAGGCTGCGGGCAGAGTCGGGGAGTTGGTCAGTTCGCATATCCTGGCCCGCCCGCACGAGGATTTGCTGAAGTCCTTCCTGGGCGAAAGCACGGGGGCGAAGAAGTGAGGCGGCGATGATTGGTGATTTTCGGTTTGCGATTCGCGATTGAGGCTCGGCGTTGAGATCCGGGGTGTAAAGTCGGTCAATGCCTGGATACTTCTCCGAGCCGCGGTCTAAGCGTCAACGTATAAACAAAGTACATTTATGGCTCAACAAGCAATAGGAATGATCGAGTGCAAAGGCCTCTGCGCCCTGCTGGAGGCCTGTGACGCCGCGCTCAAGGCGGCCAACGTCAGTCTCGTAGGCTGGGAGAAGATCGGCAGCGGCTACGTGACCGGCTTTTTCCGCGGCGACGTGGCGGCGGTCAAGGCCGCGACGGACGCCGGGGCGGCGGCGGCGGCGCAGGTGGGACAGGTCATCAGCGTGCAGGTTATCCCGCGCCCGCACGAAGGATTGGCGACGCTGGGCAAATGGCTGCAATAGGTGAAAATCCTCGTTGCCAATCTAGGCTCGACCTCGCTGAAATGGCGCGTGTTTGACTTCTCCAAGCGCCCTGAATCCCTCTTGCACAAAGGCGGATTCGAGCGGGTGGCTGACTACCCCAAGGCGATTGGTGATTGCCTGGCGCAACTCAAGGAGGCCGGCGCCATCCAGAACGAGAATGACCTGGCTGCGGTGGGCTTCAAGACCATTATGGCTCGCGGGGTCAACGGCTGCGTCCGGTTGGACGAGGAGGTGCTCCGCGGCATGGAAGCCTTCAGCGGCATCGCCCCCGCGCATAACCCGCCCTACATCACCGGCATCCGGCTTTTCGCTCAACGGATGCCATCGGTGCCGCTGGTTGCGCTGTTCGAGACGGCATTTTATCAGTGGGCGCCGGAGGCGGCGATGCGCTACGCGGTGCCTGATGCCTGGCACGAATTGGGCCTGCGGCGCTGGGGTTTCCACGGCGCGAGCCACAAGTACATCGCCGAACGCTCGGCCGAGTTGCTCGGGCGTGAGGACGTGGCGGAGCGGGCGCGCCGGCTTTACGTCGATGGCGGCGCCAGTGCGGCTCGAAAATCGGATTTCCGGGTCATCTCCTGTCATTTAGGCGGGAGCTCGTCCGTCACTGGAATTCTCAACGGAGTCGCCATCGGCACGAGCATGGGATTCAGCCCGCAATCCGGTCTGCCGCAGAACAACCGGGTTGGCGACCTGGATTCGTTTGCGCTGCCGTTCCTGATGCGCTCGACGGGTCTGAGCCTGGACGAAGCCGAGCGTCTGCTGTGCAAGGAATCCGGACTGAAGGCCTTATCCGGCGGCTTTAATGACATTCGGGACATCGAGGCGCAGGCGATGCAGGGTGATAGGCACGCGCGGTTGGCCCTGGAGGTGCTGGTGCATCAGACGCGGCATTGGATCGGCGCATTTTTGCTGGAGCTGAACGGCGCGGATGCCCTGGTCTTCACTGCCGGTATCGGTGAGAACAATGTGTCCATTCGGGAAGCGGTCTGCGCTCGGCTGGATAATCTGGGCATCGTTCTCGACCCAGAGCGGAATGCCGCGACCAAGGCCGCGGAAAACGTCATTAGCTCTCTGGATTCGCGCGTGAAGGTCCTCGTCATTCCGGCCAACGAGGAATTGGTCGTGGCCCGTGAGGTCCGGCGGTTCCTGGAAAAGTGCGGCCGTTCGCAACCTACTGGACCGATTCTTCATGCGTATGCATAATTCTTTCGTTCAACTCTGAACTTTCAACTCACTAAGATTTATGACTCAACAAGCAATTGGAATGATCGAAACGCGCGGACTGGTCGCCCTCGTTGAGGGGACCGACGCGATGCTCAAAGCCGCAAACGTGGAGCTTGCCGGCCCTATGACACAGGTCGGCAATGCGCTGGTCACGGCGGTGGTTGTCGGGGACGTGGCGGCGGTGAAGGCGGCGACAGACGCCGGCGCCCAAGCCATTAAGGCGATTAAAGGCGAGTTAGTTAGCGTCCATGTTATCGCCCGCCCGCATTCGGAGGTGGAGGCGGTCCTGCCGAAGAAGGCGGCAAAATAGGCTGGCGGAGGGCCGTTTAGGGCTTTTTGGCCATCTAGATCCTCTGATAATTCCACGTTATGTTTCTGGCCCGAGTAGAAGGTTCGGTGGTTTCGACCAAGAAAGACCCCTCGATGAGCGGTCGCAAGTTGCTCCTGGTCCGCCCGCAACTGGTCGATGAGCAAAACCCGGCCAGGTTCCGGCCAGGGGCGAACACGATTGTGGCCGTCGATAGCGTCGGGGCGGGCGCTGGAGAGTTGGTGATGTTTTGCCAGGGCAGTTCCGCGCGCCTGGCGCCGAGCCTAAAGGATGCCCCGGTCGATGCGGTCATTATTGGCATTGTCGATAGCGTCGATGTCCTGGGCAAACAGATTTACAATGCGAAAGAGTAGCCCTGAACAAGTGAACGGGTTGTCCTCCCGCCCCGCAATCGCTCCGGTCAAGTCGCTTGGCGTTTGCGGTGGGAGCGCCGACGCCCTCGTCCGCCTCTCCAAAGAGCCGCAGTCGCGGACGAGGGCGTCCGCGCTCCTGCCACCACCCGGGCACTTACCCCGCTTTTTCCAGCATGAGCACCATCAATGAAGCATTGATTCGCGACGTCGTCTCCGAAGTCCTCTCTCGCCTTGGCCAGGGGGCCAGCGCCGTCCCCGCCCCTCAGCCTGCCTCTTGCGGGTGCGGTACTGGCGCTGCCCGGAACGAGCGAAACGATGCGCCGCCTGCCCGGTCCGCGCCCAAGCATGGCGTTTTCCAGGATGCCAACGAGGCCTGTGCCGCCGCCCAGGATGGATTCCTCCAGCTCAGGCAAAAAGGAGTCGCCGCGCGGGCCAGGATTGTTGAAATCGTCAAGACGCTGGCCGATTCCAATGCCAGGGAATGGGGACGCATTGAACTCGAAGAGACAAAGATTGGCCGGCTCGATCACAAGATCGAGAAGCTCCAGATTCTCAAGCTGGTGCCGGGGGTTGAATGGCTGCATCCGGAGGGCCGGAGCGGCGATCATGGGATCACGCTGGAGGAGTTCACACCTTTCGGAGTCATCGCCGCGATAACTCCCTCGACGCATTCCATCCCCACTCTCGGCGGTAATATCGTCAACATGGTCGCCGCCGGCAACGCGGTGGTTTTCAACGCCCATCCCAACGCGGCCAAATGCGCGGCGGTGGCCGTGCGCGAATTCAACAAGGCCATCGAGCGCGAGGTCGGCATCGAGAACGTCATCACGATTGTTGAGCAGCCGACACTGGATTCCTTTAAAGCCATCTGCGCTCACGAAGCGGTGCGACTGCTCTGCGTCACGGGCGGTCCGGCGGTGGTGAAGGCGGCGATGCAAACCGGCAAGCGCGCCATCTGCGCCGGCCCGGGCAACCCGCCGGTGCTGGTGGATGACACGGCCTGCATGAAGCGCGCCGCCAAAGCCATTATCCAGGGCGCCGCTTACGACAACAACCTGCTATGTATAGGAGAAAAGGAGGTCTTTGCGCTGGAGAGCATCGCGGACGAACTGATGGCGCGGATGGAAGACCTGGGCGCCGTTCGTCTCAATGGCGCCCAACTCGAACGGCTGACTAAAGAGACTTTCACCTTCCCGCAAGGACATGGTGCCGGATGTCCGGGGCCGGTGGTCAACAAGGCGATCATCGGCAAGGACGCGTCTATCCTCGCCAAAGCTGCCGAGCTGAACGTTCCCGAAAAGACCGAGCTTTTGTTTGCCGAGACGGATAAGGACCATCCTTTTGTAAAAGAAGAACAGATGATGCCGTTCATTCCGGTGGTGCGCGTCAAAACCGTGGAAGAGGGGGTCGATGCGGCGCGGGTAGCGGAACATAATTACAAACACACGTCGATCATCCACTCGCACGACGTGGAGCACATGACCGCCATGGCGCGTGCCTTAGACACGACCCTGTTCATCAAGAACGGCCCCTGCATGGCCGGGCTGGGATTAGGCGGCGAAGGTTATTTGAGCTATTCCATTGCCACGCCCACTGGCGAAGGCGTCACCAACCCGCGCACCTTTACAAGGGTCCGACGGTGCGTGATGGTCGATAACCTGAGAATTTACTAGTGCAACAGCAAAGAAATCGTGAAACGTGAAACGAGAGTCCTATCTGCCGAATTCCGTCTTGCCATGAGTGCCTTACGTTTCAGGTCTTACGTTTCCCGCCATTAGGTTTTTGCATGCTTTTAGCCCGCGTCGAAGGCAACGTAACCGCCACCCGGAAGCACCCAAGCCTCAACGGCTGGAGGCTGATTCTCTGCCAGCCGATCAGCGCTGCGGGGAAACCGGAAGGGGTTCCACAGGTTGCGATTGACCCGCACGGCGCGGGCCTCCATCAGCGCGTCCTTATTTCCTCGGACGGTCTGGCCGCGCGCAAGGCGGTGGGAAACGAGAGGAGCCCCGCCCGCTGGATGATCGTTGGCCTTGTCGATGAGAAGGAGGCGGCATGAGACTGGGGAAAGTAATTGGGCGCGTAACACTCAGCGCCGCGGTGCCGGCATTGGAAGGCGCGCGCTGGCTTGTGGTCTCGCCGTTTAGCCGTGACAACTTTCCACAAGATGCCCAAGAGCCGGTTGCGCTCAGCCGGGAGCCGAGCCTGGTGGTTTATGATGACCTGGGTGGCGGGGTTGGCCAGACCATCGGGTTCGTCGAGGGCCGCGAGGCCTCCTGCCCGTTTGAAAAGCCCACGCCCGTGGATGCCATCAACGCGGCGCTCGTCGATGAAATCTTCTATCAACCATTAAGCCAATGAAAACTGTTATCAGCCTTAAAGACCTGGAGGAGATGGTCCGCGGCGGTCAAGGTGTGACATCGTTGCCTCCGGATGCGCTGCTGACGCCATCGGCGCGTGATTTCCTGCGCGACCTGGAAAACGGCGCCGCCCGGCCCAGTGTTGCCGAAGGCCGCTCCGCAACGGCGCCAGTCAAACCCGTGAGCGCCAAAAGTCCGAAGCACGAACTGGAGGCCTTTTTGAATTCGCCGAAGATCAACGAACTGAAGCTGCAGGTCTGCGACATCGGACGGCGTCTTTGGCAGCGGGCGTATGTGGACGGCAACGGCGGCAATATCGCCATCAGGGTTGCCGAAGACGTGGTGCTCTGCACGCCCACACTGGTCTCCAAGGGCTTTATGAAGCCTGAAGACCTATGCCTGGTCGATCTCGATGGCAACCAGTTGGCCGGGACAATGAAGCGGACCAGTGAGATTTTAATGCACCTGCAGATCATGAAGAGGCAACCCCGCGCGGTGGCTTCGGTGCATTGTCATCCGCCCTACAGCACGGCGTTTGCCGTCGCGGGCGTACAGCCGCCCACGTGCATGATCCCGGAATTTGAGGTGTTCGCCTCCGTGGCGATTGCCCCTTATCGGACTCCGGGGACGCCGGAGATGGGCAAACTCGTGGCCGACCTGGTTGATAAACATAACACCATCCTCATGGCCAACCATGGAGTGGTAACGTGGAGCCATAACAACGTCGAGGACGCCTACTTCAAGATGGAGATTCTTGAGGCCTATTGCAGGACGGTGGTGGTGGCCTCGCAGCTTGGCAAGCCGGTCAACACCATGAGCCCGGCGCAACTCCAGGACCTGCTCAAGATCAAGCAGGGCCTGGGCATTCCTGACCCGCGCTTTGGTCTCAAGGAATGCGAGCTGTGCGACAATGAAGGCTGGCGGCCGGGGGTGACATGCGCCGTGGGCAGCAGTGGCGGGGCACAGACTGCGCCATCCGTTGCGCCTGATCCGGAAGCCGAGGCGTTGGTCCAGGCGATAACGGACCAAATCATGTCGGGCAGTGTCGCGCTGTCCACCTTGAAATAGAGCCCTATGAAAGTAACCATTATTGGCGGTGGCGGCCGCGTCGGCGCCTGCGCAGCTTATGCGCTGGAATGCTCCGGCCTGGTGACGGAGATTCAAATCCTGGACGCGAACGAAAGCGCGGCTGAGGGCGAGGCCCTTGACCTGCTCCATGGCAGCGCGTTCGCGGGCGAGCAGAAGATCTATGCGGGTAACTATTCGCGGGCGAGCGACAGCGATCTGTTTCTCATCACGGCGGGCCTGCGACGCAAACCCGACGAATCACGCCTGGACCTCATTAACCGTAACGTCGGTCTATTCGTTCAGATTCTCGATAGCATCAAATCCGCGGGAATGCGAATGGACGCCCAGGTCTTCGTGGTCTCGAACCCGGTGGATATCCTCACCCGGCTCGCGGGTCAACGACTGGACCTGCCCTCGCAGCAGGTCTTTGGCCTTGGCACGATGCTCGACACCGCCCGCTTCAGTTCGTTTATCGCCCAGGAGTTGGGCCTGGCACCCTTGCAGGTGAAGGCGCTGGTTCTAGGCGAGCACGGCGACTCCATGACCCCCATCTGGTCCAGCGCCTCGGTCAACGGCTTGCCACTGGCCGGTCTCCCCGAATGCACGCCCGCCTTCCAAAACGCCGTCTTCGAGCGCACCAAAGGCAGCGGCGCCGAGGTCATCAAGAAGAAAGGCGGCGCCGGATGGGCGGTCGGGATTGCCATTCGCGAAGTCGTGCATGCCGTTCTCCTGGACAAGAAAGCCCTCCTGCCGGTCTCGTCCCTGGTGCAAGGGGCTTATGGTATTCGCGACATCTGCCTGAGTGTGCCCTCGATTGTCAGCCGGAAGGGAGTGGAGCGGCATGTTGAAATTAAGCTCTGGCCCAAAGAACTCATGGCCTTGCAACAGTCCGCCCGCGCCCTCAAAGAGACACTCTCAAAGGTCAAGGCCTGAGCATGAAGGGCGTCGGGGTTAGTCCTGCACCTTCTTCCGCCACTTTGCCTTCCTTTACCGCGGAAGAAGTGAGGACTGACCCCGACGCCCGCCCTACAAGAAGCATGAAATCACTGGACCGCAAGCTCGCCGAAATTAAGGCTAACCCTGCCTCGCGCGCGTTTATCATCGCGGACGCCAAAGACGCGGACATGGCCTTCGGCGTGCGCGCCCCCGGCCCACGTTCGTATCTCTCCGCGCGTGGCGAACGGCCGGCGCGCTTTTCGCCTGAGATTTGGAGTCGCTCGGAGTATGGTTATCGTAACTTGCCGGAATTCCTCGACGTGATCCGCGAGGTTGTCCACCAGGGTTTAGTCGATATCATGCTCATGTCGGCTTATGTGAACGAGCAGCTTACTATCAAAGAGGGCTTGTTCGCCAATTCGCACGTGACACCCGCTGCCCGCGCCAACGATGCCACCGATGTCTGGGCTGTCCGCCACGGCTGCTACACCAGCGAACCGGCCCACCCATTCCGCACCGCTGCCATTGATTATATTCAGTGCGGCAAGATCGAGTGCGACCGCACCACGGGCAGTTTCCCCGGCGCAAACCTCGGCCTTTATTCCGTCACCTTTGTCAACAACCTGGACCAGGATCGTGAAACGTTGCTGGCCTTCAAGGAATTCAGGGAGGAGGCGGAGCGCAAGAAATTCCTTTACTTCCTCGAGGTCTTCGATCCCAACGTTAAGAGCGGGATTGCCCCGGAAAAGCTCGGCGAGTTCATCAACGACAACATCGTGCGCAGCCTGGCAGGTGTGCCTGAATCCGGGCGTCCGCTTTTCCTGAAGATCGTTTATCACGGGCCGCGCGCCATGGAGGAATTGGCGCAGTATGACCCGAACCTGGTGGTGGGCATTTTGGGCGGCAGCGCCGGCACCACTTACGATGCTTTCCGTCTCATTCATGACGCGCAAAAATACGGCGCGCGGGTCGCCCTCTTTGGACGCAAGATTAACAATGCCGAGCACCAACTGGCGTTCATTGAGATGCTCCGTCTTATTACCGAGGGCAGGGTCAACCCCGAAGAGGCCGTTCGCGCCTATCACGGGATTCTTCAAGCTAAGAAGATACAGCCGAGGTTGCCACTGGAGAAAGACCTCGAGCTCACCGACCAAACGATGAGCTATGAAGGCAGCGCCGCCGCTCGCGCCTCTGTCTCCATACGGAACAACCCCCTCGCTTCTACGGAAGCCGAGTCCTCCCGGGATCAGGCTCAGGTTGCAACCGCCGCTGCTCTACAAGCTCAGAACAACCCCGGTTGGCCGGTTCTGCCTTCCGGGCGCCCGGACTTCGAGAGAATGAATTCGGAGCACCGTTCGGCCTATCACAAGGGCCGTCTCACTCGCAAGTTCGGCTAAGAGCCATGAACAACGATGCATCCGACCGATCCGACAGATCTGACTAATCCGCCAACCTCTCCTCTACCTGGCGCTCAATGGACTCAGCGGCGCAGGCGGACGAGCATGCCCCCTCCGGGCGGCAGGCGCAGTTGAATGCGGCCGGCTTCCACGGCCGACCAATGCCCGGTAGCCGGCTGGAACGTCTGGAGCGGGGCGGAGGCGCGAAGGCCCAAAACCGCGGGCGAGTCGTAGTCCAGGTTGACCACCAGCGCCTGCTTAGCGGAGGAGAGATTCGTCGTGCTGCCTGACGGGCCGAAGTACCCAAACAGGACGCCCTTTACCGGTTCGGGCGGCTTATAAGGTATTGGCGGCACAGGCGGATCGAGCTTCAAAGGCGAGTCTTCGGGCGGCGACTCCGCTCCGGGTGGCAACATGCCGGCCTGATAGACGCCGAGTGAGCGCAACGGCTGCAGTTGCCTGGCGATGGCCACGAAGTCGTGGTTCAGAACCTTCAGCGCATGGTAAAGCGGCGTGGGCGTGCCGTCCGCGTTGGCGATGCCTCCGCGGCAGCCCGGATTGAAATAAACGAAATAGGAGACGCCCTGTGCCCCGTACGCCAGAGTGGTGTACACCAGGTAGCGCATTTCGTCCCCGTTGGGCACGCGCATAGACGGCGACCACGTGCAGGCTTGCACAATGTTCAGGAACGGCACTCCGGCCTCCTGCGCGGCGCGGCGAATCAGGGCCAGGTTCAGGAAGTACTGGGATGAGTCGCCGCGCGTGGTGAATTGGTAGTGGTCGTAACTGATCAACGCGGGTTTGACGGTGTGGACGTAGTCGCGGAGATAGGCCTCGTAAGCCTCGACCGTCTTGCCATTCTTGCCCAGTTGCCCGTTATTGGCGTAGGTCGGGAACAGGTTGATGTAGGCGAGGTGGGCCGGGTCGCGCCGGCGAAGATAGGCAACCAACCTGGCCAGCGCGGGGAACCGGCTGGCGTTTGGTTCATCCGTGATGAAGTACGAATAGAGAGCGGGGTTCTTGCAAACGCGGTTGATCAGAGCATCGAGCTTTTTCCGTTGCGCGGGGTTATCGAGCGAACCTGGCTGCAGCAACGGGTCCTGCAACTGCGCGCGCAGGCCATGCCGCCGCGCCACGTCCAGTTCGTTCTCATGGCACCACACGAGGTTCCAGCCGCCGCCGGCCATCTGGGTGGCGGTGGCATCCGTCATGGGCGGTCCCGACCAATACGTGACAATAGGCGCGCCAACTCGCCATTGTTGGGAACCGGGCGCTTGGGGCGCGCCGAAAGCCGGAGATAAGGCAATTGCCACCGATGCGACAGGCAAAAAGCAATTCTTCATAATGTCTTCGACGCTTTGGCTTGTAACTCCTTCAGAGATCCCCTCGGAATGCGGTTGAGAATTCCGCCTCGCTCCGGTAGCCTGCACGTATGGCGCGCGTCGAAATCCAGAGCTTGTGCAAGACGTTCCGAGGCCCCGGCAAACGGACCGTCCGGGCGGTGGATGGGCTTTCGCTTAGCGTCGAAGACGGTGAACTGCTGGTCCTGGTCGGGCCGTCCGGTTGCGGCAAGACAACCACCTTGCGCCTGCTGGCGGGGCTTGAGGCGGCCGATACGGGCAGTATCTCTATCGCCGGCCAACCGGTAAACCATGTTCCGGCGAAGGACCGGGACATCGCCATGGTCTTCCAGAACCAGGCCCTCTATCCCCATCTCTCCGTTTATGAGAACATGGCCTTCGGGCTCAAGGTGCGAAAACACCCGCTGCCCGAAATTGACAGCCGGGTGCGGGAAGCCGCCGAGATGCTCGGCCTGAGTGCCTGCCTCAGCTCCCGGCCGACCGAACTTTCCGGCGGGCAACGCCAGCGCGTGGCGGTCGGACGGGCTATTGTTCGCAGACCGCGGGTGTTCCTGCTCGATGAACCGCTCTCCCATCTCGACCCCCAGATGCGCCAGCAAATGCGGGCAGAAATCTCGCGCCTGCACTCTCGCTTGGGCGCCACGATGCTCTACGTTACTCACGATCAGGTCGAGGCGATGACTCTCGGCCATCGCATCGCGGTGATGAACGAGGGCCGCATCCGCCAGGCGGCCCCGCCGCTGGAAATCTATCGCCGCCCCGTTGACCGTTTCGTCGCCGGCTTCATTGGGTCGCCGCCGATGAACTTTTTCCTGGGAACCCTTATCGATCGGGCCGGCCAACTCTGCTTTCAAGCGGATTCCAACCCTCGACCTCCGGGCCACCCCTCGCTGGTGCTTCGCATCCCCGTCGCCGCCGCTTCCGGCCTTCGGGGCATGGCAGGCCGGGAACTCCTTTTAGGCATCCGGCCCGAAAACATCGCCGGCGCCCACAATCCCCCACCTGCCTCGCCTGCCTGCACGATCGAGGCGCGGACGGAGCTCATCCAATCCGCAGGTCACGAGACCTTCGTGTATTTCCTCTCCGGCAGACTCCCATTTGTGGCCCGTTTCCCCGGCTCGGACGGCCTAACCCCAGGCGCAAAGGTTTCCCTGGTTTTTGATATGTCCGCGGCCCATTTCTTCGATGCCTCGACCGAGCGCGCTCTGCTCTGAGGGTTCCAGCGGCAAGGAAGCCAGTGATCGCGATGACCACCGGCAGCTTGATCAGGGTGCATGCTCCGAGGGTTGGAGGCTCGTCCCCAGGAAGTCCTATTGGAGCCATAATGCCTGAAATCCGAGAAGGGGTCAGTTAATGAGATTGTCACATGGCCGGCCGAGCTCTGATCGAGCGTGGGGAGCGGGAACCGACGTTCCATTTCCGGGACTGGCGAGGAACATTGAACCGCCAACATCCAACATCCAACAACCGAGATGCGCCGTGCAGGGGTCAAAGGCGGTGGGGGGGCCTTTGGGGGGCTGGAGCCGTTACGTCGTTACAACCCGCATAAACATTGGGTGATCTCGATGTCCAGGTCGTTACAAAAGCCGTTACAAGGCGTTGCGCGAGGCGTAACAACGTGGCGGCGATAGAT
>JAJYHY010000150.1 GCA_021784555.1 bacterium | reverse complement strand
TCGGGGCTGCCTCGCTCGGCTGGGGCGATGCCAGTTTTGAGGATACCTTTGAAGGGTCATTCAAGACCCTGCCCTGGATCGGGGCCGGGGATCGTTGAGGCCTCGGCCGGCGTTTTGCCGGTGCGCCGCGACATCCGCAAAAGGGTTGATCGTTTTGCGGGTCGCGGTGTAATCTGGGGGCTATCGAAATCCGGGTTCGAGACGCATGTCTTTCAGACGCCGACGCCATCGCCGAGTTCAATCGCCGGCTGGCGCTGGAATCGGAACAATTGTGCCTTGACCCGGCACGCGTTCGCGCGGGGGTAGTCGCGCTCCTGAGCGACGCCGCCAAAGGGCGGTACTTTGTGGCCGAGGTGGATGGCGCCGTCGCCGGCCAAGTGATGGTCACCTACGAATGGAGCGATTGGAGAGACGGAAACATCTGGTGGCTCCAGAGTGTCTATGTCAAACGCGAATGCCGCGGCCAGGGCGTCTTCCGCACTCTGTTTCGTCACGTCCGAAATCTGGCAGAAGCGGACGGAGACGTTTGCGGCCTGCGGCTTTACGTGCATGCGGAGAATTCCACGGCGCGTCTCACCTACGAGCGCGCCGGGATGAAGCTCACCCCATACCAGGTTTATGAGATCCCAATCGGCGATACAGCCGGCCGCCAGTCGGCGCTACCAGGGCGGTCTCGGAGTGCGCTTAGAGTCGGTGAATTCCAAGCCCGGAAGGAGGCGCGCTGATGCACTCCCTCAAGAAAGCGCTCCGTCCTGTCCTCTGGTTTGCCGTCGCGCTGGCGGGCGCATGGGCTTATGCCGTGCTGGCCTTCCGTCGCGGCGAGCCCGTCAACTCGGCGTACATCCTGGTGGCAGCGCTCTGCAGTTATGCCATCGGCTATCGGTTCTACTCGAAGTGGATTTCCGCCCGGCTGCTCGTGCTCGAAGATCGCCGGGCTACCCCTTGTGAAGTCCACGACGACGGCAAGGATTTCGTCAAGACCAACAAATGGATCGTCTTTGGGCATCACTTCGCCGCGATTGCCGGGCCCGGCCCGCTGGTCGGCCCGGTTTTGGCGGCTCAATTCGGTTACCTGCCGGGGACGCTCTGGCTGCTGATCGGCGTGGTTTTGGGAGGGGCGGTTCAGGACTTTGTGATTTTGTTTGCCTCGCTGAGGCGGGATGGGAAATCGCTGGGGCAGATGGTCAAGGAGGAGATGAACGGCGTGGCGGGCGCCATTGCGTTGCTGGCCATTTTTTGCATCATGGTGATTTTGCTGGCGGTGCTGGCGCTGGTGGTGGTGAAGGCACTGGCAGGCAGCCCATGGGGTGTGTTCACGGTTGGTTCCACGATCCCCATCGCGATGGCGATGGGCTGCTATTTGCGTTTCGGGCGGGTGGGCAAGGTGATGGAGGCCTCGGTCGTGGGTGTGATCTGCCTGCTGCTGGCGGTCTGGGGCGGGAGATTGGTGCATGCCAGTCCGGAATGGGCGCCCGTGTTTAACCTGAGCAGTTTGCCATTGGCGTGGATCATTATCGGTTACGGCCTGGCGGCCAGCGTCCTTCCGGTCTGGCTGTTGCTGGCCCCGCGCGATTACCTGAGCACTTTCATGAAGTTGGGCACGATCTTTGCCCTCGCGGGGGGAATCTTCCTCGTTCTGCCCGACCTGCGGATGCCTGCCCTGAGCGTTTTCGTCAATGGCGCCGGCCCGATTGTGCCTGGTAAGATCTTTCCATTTTGTTTCATCACGATTGCCTGCGGCGCTATCTCCGGTTTCCATACGCTGATTGCCAGCGGCACCACGCCTAAGCTTCTTACCCGCGAGTCTTATGCGCGGCCGGTCGGTTACGGGGCGATGTGCCTGGAGTCGCTGGTGGCGATTATGGCGTTGATAGCGGCCTGCACGCTCGACCCTGGCGTTTATCTGAGCATGAACATGAAAGGCGCCGCCGTCGCCACGGTCGCCAAGGTCAATGGTTACGGTTTCGCCGTCACGGTTGCGCAAATGAACAGTTTGGCCCACCAGATCGGCGAGAAGACCTTGTTCGGGCGGACCGGCGGGGCCGCCACACTGGCGGTGGGCATGGCCCGGATCTTTTCCGGCGTCGTCAGCGGGCGCTGGCTGGACCTCTGGTATCACTTCGCGATTATGTTCGAGGCGCTCTTCATCCTGACCACCATCGACGCCGGCACGCGCGTGGGCCGCTATTTGCTCCAGGACATCCTGGGCCAGTTCTGGAGGCCACTGGGCGAAACCCGGCGCTTGAGCGCCAACGTTTTCGCCAGCCTGCTCATGGTAACCGCCTGGGGCTATTTCCTCATCCAGGGCGTGCGCGACCCGCTCGGCGGCATCAATTCACTCTGGCCCTTGTTCGGCATTGCCAACCAGATGCTGGCCGCCATTGCGCTGTGCCTGGGCACAACCATCGTCCTGAAGATGCAACTGGGCGGCTCCCCATTAGACCGCAGCGCATGGGTAACTGGACATGATCGGAGGTCGGAGGTCGGAGGCCAGAGGTCAGAGGGAGATGATGTCCGTCTAATGCCCAACGAGGGTCTACCCGCCCCTCAGACGGCAAACGATGTTTCCTCGCCGCCAAGACCGGGGCGTCCCGTGATGGCCCTTGTTACCTTGGTCCCTCTGGTTTGGCTGCTGGCCGCCACTATGACCGCCGGCGTGCAGAAAATCTGGCATCCGGACCCCCACATCGGTTTTCTGGCGCAGGCGGAATTGCTCGCGGGCAAAGCTCCCGCCCTGGCGCAAGAGTTGGCCGCCGCGCGCGCCGCGGGCGCCGCCGCGGCCATCACCGCAGCCTCAGAAGCACTGAGAGCAAATCACGTGCTTCGCTTCAATAACCTCCTGGATGCAGTGGTCGCAGGCATATTCCTGCTGCTGGTGTCCGCCATCGTCCTGATGAGCGTTCGCGAGTGGCTCCTGCTCCTGGCCCGGCGCAAATTGGCCCAATTGCACGAAACCAAGCCGGTATGGCTGCCGGACTATGCCCTGGCCGAGGGCGGCGCACTGCGTACCGCCGGCCTTCTGGCCCTTGCCTTGGCGCTCGCCAAGGAACTCTCCGGCGAGGCCCATATCGAACGCCAACGCCAAACGCCCCCCATTTGCGACTGCCACCAGATCCAACACAAGTCCGCCGGGATAGATGCCCGGGCTCAGGCCCGCGAGGCGGATATCCGGCTCTACCTCGAAATGACCGAAAGGCGGTTCCGGAGCGGGACCAGGTGCTGCTAACTGATGAACTCCAACCCATTCCCACCACGAATCGCCCTCTTCGGCGGTTCGTTCGACCCCGTCCACTTGGGCCATTTGCTCGTGGCGGAGGCGGCCCGAGAGGAGTTGGGGCTGAGCCGCCTCTATTTTGTCCCGGCGGCGCGGTCACCGTTTAAACCGGAACTCGAAACAACCCCGGCGGACCTCCGATTGCGCCTGCTCCGCTTGGCTCTCGCGGGCAAGTCCTGGTGCGAGATCGACGAGCAGGAAATCAGCCGGGGCGGGGTCTCCTACACCATCGATACACTTCGGGATTACGCTCGGCGGTTTCCGCAGGTCACGCTGTTTTGCCTGATTGGGGAGGACCACTTCCCCGCCCTGCCGCGCTGGCGTGAGGCGGAGGCCCTGGCGCAATTGGCTGAATTTGTGGTCATACCCCGGCCCACGGGATGCGGCGAGGGAGGGCGAGGCGCTGGCGAAGAAATGAACATCCAACATCCAGCATCCGACATCCAACCTCGAACGTCGAGCAGCCAGCAATCCGCGTATCCATCACTCCATCACTCCATCACCCATCCATCAGCCAACATCGAACAGCCAACAACGAAGATCGAACACCCGCCATCCGCCCCCCATCATCCATCATCCATCGTCCATCATCCAACACCGCAGAATCCACCCACCCACCATCCGGCAATCTCACCATCCGTTAATCCCCGGCTTTCGGGTCTGGCGGCCGAGGACGTGGGACGCTTGTTCCGGGTTCGGCGGCTGGCCGGGTTTCCCTTGGGAGTCTCCTCGTCCCAAATCCGTGCGCGCGTCAAGGCGGGCCTGTCTATCGAGCACCTAACCCTCCCCGCGGTGGCGGAGGCCATCCGTGATAATAGGCTTTATCTTTGAGCGTGATTGAGCGAAGATCGCGGCAGATGGATTCACGAAAGCTGGCCTTGCTTTGCCGGGGATTAGCCGAAAATAAAAAGGCGGAGGATATTGCCATTCTGGACGTGCGCAAGCTCTCCTCCGTGACGGATTATTTCGTGGTCGCCTCCGGGACGAGCGAACCGCACTTGCGGGCGATTGTCGATGAGATTACCGACAAGCTCCGCGAGACCCGCCATCTCCGGCCCAAAGCCGTCGATGGAACGCTGCAGGCTGCTTGGATTGTCCTGGACTACTTCGATGTCATCGTCCACGTCATGCGAGCCGATGTTCGCACGCGCTACAACCTCGAAGCCCTCTGGGGCGACGCGCCGCGAGTCAGGGCGCGCAAGCGGCCCGCCGCGCATTAGAGTCCTTGAATTCCTAGACACGTTGGACAAGTCAAGTTTTGCCGCATCTGCGGCGAAGGCGAAGCGGTGTGTGGCGCGCCCAGCGGCATTTCTCATTAAGCACTGGGCATTTACCATTATTCATTGGCAATGCCAAATGCCCAATGCTTAATGCCCAATGTTCAATAAGATGGGAAAAGCAGTCTGAGCGCCCGCTCGCTCGCCTCTACAGCTACTGGGCGTTAGGGTCAATCCCCAAAGCGCGTAATTTCGCGGCCAGCCGTTCGGCCCGCTGGCGCTCCTGCTCAGCACGCTGCTTCTCTTGCTCGGCCCGCTCGTGCTCTCGGCGGGCGCGCTTGAGGGTTTCCCCCGGCATCTCGAAGGTTGTTCCGTCAGGTCTCACAATCTTCAGGCCTTCCGCCGTCGGCCAAAAGCGCACTCCCAGCCGAGGACTTTGGAATCCCTCAACGCTCTTCACTGGCTCCAACGCCTCTCGCCGCAGCCAGGCCCAAAGCTCCTTCTTCTCCGGGTCGAACACGTAATACTCCTCCACCCCAAAGCGCCCGTAGGCATTGAGCTTATCCAGCATTTCAACCGCCGTGTTGTTCGGAGAAAGCACCTCAAACGCCACTTGCGGCGCAATACCGCCTTCCTCCCACTGCTTATAGCAACCCCGATAACCCATCGGACGCCCAAAGGCCACCATCGCATCGGGCGCCAGCGCGATGTCCACCCGCCCCTTGACCGGATACCAGAGCAAGTCCCCGGCGACGAACACGTTCGGATTATCGGCAAAGAGGTCCTTCAAGCCAACGACCAGAAAGACAATCCAATTGAACTGCTCGGTATTCTCGGCCATGGGTTTGCCGTCGCTTTCGGGATAGTACACCTCGCCCGGCTTGGGCCAGGTGCTCACGCTCTGAAGGTTCGCCGCCATCTCACGTCACCATAGCATCCAAACGCTCTCCCCCGCAACAGGATTCGAGCCCCGGCTATGCGCCGTATCGAAGCGGCCCGCGGGGATTCGGGGGGGCTTCAGTCCTTTGGCCGGGTTTGGTCGGCGGCTTTGACCATTTCGTCCACCAGCCGTTTGAACTCCTCCAAGCCCGGGGCCGGGATGATGATCTTGTCCCGCCGTCCACCGGCGTCTTCGGTAATCCTAAGGAACCGCCCGCGAGGATTCTCCTTCAAGGCAAAGACGAAGGTCTTGCGCTCGATCTGAATCTTATCCGATTTGAGGGTGTCCTCATGGACGGGAGGTTTGGCCATGCCTCCGTGGTGACGGCTGCTGAATGGCGATGGTCGGTCATTCGAAATCATACTCTTACGAGACCCAGGCCGCACGTGCGGCAACTTTGTCTGATGCCTGAAATAAGTTCAGATACAAACACCTTTTGTCAACTTCGGAATTTCACCGCGCTCACAAACCGGGCCGGGTCCGGCGGGTTTGCGATGCGCAGGAAATAAATCGCTACTCCGGCGACTGTGATCAGATTGAACGTTTGGAATACCCTTTGCCAAGCTCTAAATGTCCGTCCGGCCGCTTCTTGCCGTTGCGGAGACGCGTTTAACGCGTACTGCATCGTGTGCCATTCCTTCAAATGCGGCGCCAGCCAAAGCGCCCCCAGCAGGTTGATCGATACCAGGCCCGCCAGCAATCCCAGCCAGAATCGCCTCGGCACTTTCCCAAAATAGAGCCATTCAGCCGCGACGTGGAGCACGGCTACAAAGCTGCAGCCGCACTGCCACCAGAAATAGCGCGCCACCAGCACCTGGGCAATCGCCACCGAGAAATAAGGATAGTTCCCGGCGCCCAGCAAACCCCGCATGGAGGCTGAACTGGCGACCGGGTTCATGCCGAAGGTAAAGAAGACGGTCGTCCCAAGCCACAGCGCGGAATTCAGCAGACCGATCAGTCGCAAGAATCCAATCACAGTTTCACTTGGAATGCATCTCCATCTGCATGTCCGTTGTGGCGGTGATGGACTGGCGGCGCCCGCCTGCGGCCATGGACATGGAGACCTCGGTATGCATGGTAACCGAGCCGTCCTGCGGCAGGAGCCGCGCCAAGTCCACGGTCATTTTACCGGCGCCTTTGCCCGCCACCCTGGCCACGTGGATCTTCATCGCCGGCATGGCCGGGTTCGAGATCGTCTGGTTGGAGGCCGCCTCGGTTATCGTGGCTTGCACCGTAAGATGGCCGCCCTGGATTGAGTCCAACCGGTTGTCGGAAGTTTGGTCGATGGTCATGCCCTGCGATTTGACGTGGGTTGTGGCCTGCCAGCGGGCGCCCGCGCCAACCGCTTCCTCAGGCAAAGGCACGAAAAGGTCGGACAGGGAGTTCAACAGTTGCTGCGCGGACTGGTTGATCTGCGGGCTGGCGCCGGGAGGGGCCTTAAGATGGCTTTCCTCCTTGATGCCGCGGCTGGAGATCTTTACCGTCTCGGACAAGCCCTTGACGGCCCCCAAAGTCGCCCTCATCATCGCGGTGGCCTGCGGCGGGGCCCCCGTCTCAGTGCCCACGGCAGTGTCGGCAATGACCAGTTGATAGGAGATGTCCCCATTGGGAGAGACGTCCTGGACGGTCGTATCCGCCGTGATTTTCATCGGCGGCATTTTTGGCGCGGGCATTTGCATTTGGCCTATCTTCGTGCCTGAGGCAATGTCGAGGTTTATCTCCACTGTCTGCTTGTCGCCCGCCTTGGGATGAAGGCGAAGCTTCTGGCGCGGAGCGGCGCCGGGGTCCAGGAGTTTGACGACTTGCTCGCCCCGGGACGCGGTGGGGGCGGTGGACTCTGGGGCGGGCTGAGCTTCGGTTTGCGGCGCGCCGGGGTTTGTTGGAGCGGGACCGGGCCTTTGGGAGAGCGCGTCGATCTTGGAGGCCAGGAAATTCTCCCGCCAAGCCACCAGTGTTCGTTGCCAGACCGGATATTCGCTCCTGAGATTCTGGAGATCAGCCTGGGCCTGGCGGTACTTCGCCAGGGCGGGCGCGCGCTGATGCTCTTTCTCCAGGGTCTGTGCCTGCTGGATGAGGTCAAAAACGCGCGAGTATAGGTCATCAGGATCGTCCGCCCGGGCCGGCCAGGGCGTGGCAAGAAGGGCGCCGAGGATCAGAATTGAAATCCAGCTTGAAGGCCGAGAGAACGGCTTTCGGGAAACGGGGGCATTGAGCCGGCTCGATTTGCAGATGTCGTGCATAACCGCAGCTTAGGCTGCTCCGGCTGGAGGTCAACGGAAAAAAGCGCAATCCATGCGGCCAGGGAGCGCATGACACAATTTTTCGTTGTCTTCGTTTTCTTGGTGTACAAAGGTCCCCACGAGATCAAAAACTGGCCGATGGCCCAGCACGCATGACCCTGCCCGGCCCGAACCGCGGCGGCCAAGCCGGTGAACAAAAGCAAACAAAGGAAACAAAGATGGACTCCCTTTCGTATATGCGAATCTGCGCGGGCCGCCAGTATCCTCGGGCAGCCTCAGCCTCGGCTCGTCAGCCTTCATTTCTTCTTCCACGGCATGTCCGGGAACTTCACTGGTGGTTTCAAGGGCGTGGCTGGCGGCTTGGCCATCGCCAGTCCCGGATCGGATGCGGTCTTTGGCTTTCCCGCTTTGAGGTCCGCCCGCCAGGAGGCCATGCGCGCCTGCGCGCCATGATGCTCGGCCGCCTGCTTGTTGCCGGCCTTCATATAAAAAAGCGAAAGGTTGGTATGCGCCAATTGCTCCTCGGGTCGCAGTTTCTCGGCCTTGTGCCCCTCGGCAATTGCGGCCTGGTAGTCCCCCTTGCGGCAATAGGCCATGCCGAGCGCCAACTGGGCATCGAAGGAATCGGGGTGTTCCGCCAGCAGGGCTTTGAGCTTGGAGATGGCCCGGTCGTAGTCGCCCGAGCTAAAGTCGAACATTGCCTCATCGAATCGTTCCTGGCTGGCGGACATAACGTTTTGACATTCTACCCTAACCCACGATCCTGTGTGTGCGCAAGGCGTCGGGGTCAGTCCCGCACCTTTTTCCGCCACTTCGCTCTTGCATCCCCGCGGAAGAAGTGAGGACTGACCCCGACGCCGCCCCATGGCGCAAGGCCAAATGAATGATTTACGGATAAAACTGATTTCGACGGATTTTGACGGGACGCTCTTCGCGGAATTCGAAAAACCGCCGATTCCCGAGGAACTGCAGGAATTGATCGCGTCTTTGCAAGGCCGGGGCGCCCGCTGGGTTATCAATACCGGGAGGGATATGTCTAATTTGATGGAAGCGCTGGGGCGGGCGGAGGTCTCTATCGAGCCGGACTATGTCGTGCTCGTGGAACGGGAGATTCATTGCCATGAGGACTCGCGCTACGTTCCGCTGGAGCCGTGGAACTCGGAATGCGCTCGAGCGCATGGAGAGGTCTTTGCGCGGCTGATGCCTGACCTGCCGCGTATCATCGAATGGATCAATGCCCGGTTTCACGCCCGGATTTACGAAGACTCCTACTCGCCTTTCTGCCTGATAGCCGGGAGCAACGGCGATGCCGACCTCATCCACCGCTACTTGGAGGAGTATTGCCGAACGATTCCAGAGCTGGACGTCGTGCGCAATGACGTCTATGCTCGCTTTTGCCATCGGTTGTTCAACAAGGGCACCGCCCTGGCGGAAATCACCCGCCGCCTTGGCTTGGACAGCCACTCAGTCTTTGCCATGGGCGACCATTTCAATGATCTCCCGATGCTTTGCTCCCGATACGCGCGGTTCCTGGCTGCTCCCGCCAATGCCGTGGAGCCGGTGCGGGCCGCCGTGTTGCGCCAGCAAGGCTATGTGAGTGAACGGTCTCACGGCGGCGGGGTGGCGGAGGCGATCCGGTTCTTTCTTGCCGGAGACGTGGGTGATTCGGAGAGGGTGGTCCCACAGCCCGTGACGAGGTCATGGTAAGCAATCCTTCGTTAGTTAATCCTGGCGTTTTGGCGATGATTTTGGCGTGGGGTTGTTACTTCAAGCGGAGCTTCTTGACCATCCCTGCGTAGTCCTTCCGGTTTTTGAATTGAACGAAGGGACGGTCCGAGGGGCCATGCTTGCGGCAACATTGGCAACGTCCGGAGTTCAACCGCCCCCCTGGCGGCGACAATAAAATACGCGGCCGCGTATTTTATTGTCGCACCGGGCGGCGGGTGCAGCCCCGGCCAGGGCGACTGGCAAGGCGCATCGGTCCAAGGCCAAGGCGAAGAGCGGGCGCATTTGTGACCTTCCAGGACCGAGATTATTGCCAAAATGTAAGTCAATTGAGTCTAAAATCCGCCGCGATTTGTAGTGGGAGAGCAGGCCGGCTTGCTTTATGTTCCAAGGAATTGAAGCATTTATGGCGCGGCTTGTCGTCAATCCTGGTACATCGGACGCGTGGGAAGTGGAGCTCAGTCCCGGCGTCTATACGCTGGGGAGAGGCGACCAAAACAGCGTATCCGTAGAGCATCCTTCCATCTCAGCGTCGCATTGCGAACTGCACGTCTGGGAAAGCGGCGCCCAGCTGAGGGACCTCGGCTCAACGAACGGAACATTTTTCGAGGGAGAGCTGGTTGAGGAGGCGGCGCTTCGTCCTGGACAGACATTCCGTCTGGGCGACGTGGAGATGCGGCTCGAAACCGAGACACTTGGCGGTTCGGCTGCCGCCGTGCCAATCGTCGCCGGCGATGGCCAAACCGTCGCCGAGCCTGCCGTGGACGTCGCCACGGCTATGTCCGCCGCCGCGCAATGCAAATCCCACCCACTGGCCGCGGCCCGCTACTTCTGCCCTCGATGCGAGGAGGCCTTTTGCGATTTCTGCGTCCGCAGCGGCTTTGCGCAGGGCGCGGCGGTGAAGTATTGCCGCGCGTGCGGCGCGGTATGCGAGCGGCTCGCGTCCGATGCCTCAACGGACCCGGCGGAGGAGGTGAGCTTTGCGCGACGGATTGGAGGCGCGTTCCTGTATCCATTCAACGGGGACGGCCTTGTCCTGCTGGGGGCGGGAACAGTCTTCCTCTCGGTCGTCAACGTGATGTCAGCACTGGGGGGTGCTGGCGCGCTTCTCGCGCCGGCCGCGATGCTCCTGCTGGGCGTATTTGGTTCGGGCTACTTCGTTGCCTATCTAAAACGCATCCTCACGACGTCGGCAACGGGCGAGGCAACGATGCCGGATTGGCCTGATTTCTCGGATGTCGGGGCCGACATTGTCTCGCCCTTCCTGCAATTTTTTGGAACGGTGCTGGCGAGCTTTCTGCCGGCGATACTGCTGGTGATGTTCGCCCACGAGCAATCGTGGGGGCCGGTGGCGGTTGAGGCGGCGCTCCTGTGTGGCTGCGTCTATTTTCCCATGGCATTCCTGGCGGTGGCCATGTTCGATTCGGTATTCGCGGTGAATCCGCTGCTCATCCTGCCCTCTATCGCGCGAATCCCCTTTCAGTACCTGCTCACGGTGGCCCTCCTTGGGGCGATCCTGGCCTTGCGGCGGGTGGCGGACCATCTGCTGCCGGCGCTGCTGCCGATTCCGATTCTGCCCACCGTATTTTCAACCCTGCTGGGCCTTTACCTGCTCACGGTGGACCTGCGCATCCTGGGTCTGCTCTACCTCTCAAAGAGGGACCGACTCGGATGGTTCCGCTGCCATTGACATTGCCCGAATGCCTAGCAAAGTGATAATGTCAACACGGATACGGTGAGCGATATGCTCGAAACGCCCGTCCAACAGATGCTGAACCGGGGAACGAAGACGCTGCAGGAGTTGGTGTGTGGCTCTATTCGACCGATGCCAACCGCGGATGAGGCTCGCGGGGTCTGTGCCTCTCATGGCGGCAGCCCGGCGAGCTTGGACCGTAAAGCAGGTTAAGAAATATCACTTGGCTATCGAGGCAGCACCCTAACGAAGCCGGGCGCGGCTGGACATCAGGCTCATGCCGTGGTTAACTTCGGCAAGAAATGATCTCGCGCAGGAGAATACATCGTTATTGTCAGGCGATTGCCCGGGAATTCAAGCCGAAGAAAATAATTTTATTCGGTTCATACGCCTATGGAACGCCAACGGAAGATTCGGACGTGGACGTGATGGTGATTATGCCACGCGGGCGGTTCCGGCACCGCCCCTCTCTGGAAATCCGGCGCCGCATCAGCGCAGGCTTCCCGGTGGACATCCTGGTGCGCGAGCCGCGCGAGATTGCAAAGAGGTTGCGCTGGAAGGACTCCTTCATCGCTGAAGTGATCGAAAGAGGCCGGGTGATGTATGAAGCAGGTCACTCGTGAGTGGGTCGGAAAAGCCGAGCAGGACTTTCTTGCGGCGTTTGACCTGGCGCGAAGGCGAAAGAGGCCACTTTGGGATGCCGTCTGTTTCCACTGCCAGCAGAGCGCCGAGAAATACCTCAAGGCTCGAATGCACGAAGCGGGTATGACCATTCCCAAGAGCCACGATCTGGATGTGCTATTAAACCTGCTGCTTCCGGTCGAGCCGCTCTGGTCGGCATTTCGCCCCGGTCTTCAAAACCTGTCCGATTATGCGGTGGATTTCCGCTATCCAGGTGACCAAGCCGGCAAAGCAGAGGCGCGACGCGCGTTAGCGGACTGCAAAGCCATTCGGCGGGAGGCGCGGCTCAGCCTTGGACTTTCCCCTGAGGTTTGACCAGACCCATGGCCGCAGCCGCTAGTTGGGAGCGACCAACTTCTCGAACTCCGCATTGGAATGGAGCGAGGCGAAGCGGGGGTCAGTCCTGGCCTGGAGGACAAGACTGCCAGCCTTGGGATTGGCGGCGCGGCGCTGGCGGTCGAGGGTCAGGGCGCGGCGCAACGCCGGGAGAGCGGCGCCGGTTTGGCCTAGCGTGGCTTTGAGGCTGGCAAGATTGTACCAGGCTTCCGGTGAATTAGGGCTGACCTGAACCAGTTTCTCGAGCGTCTGATCGAGCTTTCCGAGGTCGCCCATTCTGGCATAGAGTTGAGCCACAGCCATGACCGTGCCGGCTTGGGCCTGGGGAGCATCGATGAGCCGGTCCAGGATGGCGGTAGCCTTGCCGGTCTGCTGCAATTGGAGGTAAGCGGAGGCCAGGTTGAGGGAGTCCTGGAGATTGGAGGGATTGGCCTGGGAGGCGTGCTCCAAATTTGCCAGGGCCTGGGCGGCGGGGTTGACCTGGGTTGGGTGCTTGCGCCAGCTTTCGAGCTGATCGACCAAGCCGATGACCTGGGCGTTGTAGGGGTCGAATTCGAGGCAGGTCTTGGCGACCAGGAGGGCGTCGTCGTAGCGTTGGAGATTGAGCAACAGGCTCACATAGCGGATGACCGCCTCCGGGCTGTAAGGGCAAAAGGCAAAGGCCTGGCGGAAGGCGAAATCGGCCTCTTTGACCATGCGCTGTTGTTCGGCGCTGCCGGGCGGAGAGGCGCCAATGCGCCAATTGTAGATGCCGCCAATGGAACTGCGAAGCTTGGAGAAGGATTTCTGGGCATCGTCGTCGCGCACAAACTTCGGGTCGCCTTTAAACCCGCTGAAATCGCGGTGGAGATAGACTTTTTCGCAGAAGTTGACGATGTCCTTCACGGAGGTGTCGTAGGTGATCCAGTTGCCGATGAGCCGGGCGGAATACTTGCTCCAGAACTCATGGTCGCGCTGGATCATGTCCTCGGTGATTTCGGGAACCGGGTTGCGGTTGATCTTCATGATGATCCCGTAAGGGGTCAAGTGCGGGTACATCCAGTCCAGCGGGAAGCTCTCTTCGACGTAGAACTTGTTTTTGGGATTATGATCAAACATGACCTTGGTCAGGAGGCCGTTAATGGCCATGACGGCCACCTGGCCGGAGACCTGGACCTTGTTCTGGCCGTTGTCATTGACGATCTGCACGTTCTCACCCGGTTTGAGCTCGTGGAGTTGCAGGCGGTGCTGGGCGTCGGCCAGGTACTCCTGGAAGCACTGGGACGAGTCCTCAGGCGTCGCGATATAGATTTCGCGGTCGGGATAGACGCCGCCTTTGCTCTTGGCGATGAGGCCGGGATAGGCGGCTTCCAGGAGGAGACGGTTAAGCCGGATGCGGGTATCGCTTTGCGGATTCTGGTTTATGAAATCCTGCAAATACTCTGAGATAGCCACGCCCTTAAAACGGGCGGGGGTATAAAGCGGGCCGATACGGGAGAGGCCCCCTATTTTTTTCTGGACGGCGTGCAGCCGCGCCTCTTCGCTGGAGGAGGTGTCTCCTCCGGCGATGGCGTCTTCGAGTTTGCTCTGCTGCGCCTGCTGGGCGGCAATCTGCTGCTTAATTTTCAATTCACGCTCCAGGAGCAGGTTCAGGTCGCGGGCCAGGCTTGGGCGTAGGGCCTGATCGTGGCCGGAGCCAGCGTTAAGAAGTTCTTGGGTGGCGGGGCTCAGGTTCGCGTAGAGATAGGCGGAGAGCGGGTCGTGGCGCTGGAGCAATCGTGATTCGAGGGCGGGCAGGTTGATGAAATCCGAATCCTTGAACCAGGAGGTGTAAGTGCGCCGGTGTCTTTCGACGCGGGCGCCCAGGTCGGTAAAGAAGCGGTCGAGCGGCTCGACTGCCCGGGCCAGGAAATTGGTGGTGTAATTGTCCTGGCGCTCCTGGGGCGAGCGAAAGAGTTCCTGGAAGAACGGGGGGTCAATTTGAGTGCTACGATTGTATTGGGCCCGGATGTAATCCAGGTAAGTGCCATCGGCCAGGGCGTTTTGGGTAATGAGATAGACGTCGCGCCGATCGAAGTGCTGGTCGAAGGCGGGCAGATCTTTCGAGGGCACAAAGCTGTCGCAAAAGATCATATAGGTCGGGCAGAACCGGCCGGGGTCGGTGCCTCCGTAGAGGACGGCGTCCTTGGCCATGGTTGGGTAGAGCGGCTTGCCTTTGGCGTCTTTGAAGGGAGGGGTGAACATGTCATGCCCAAACCAGTAGCCAAACCAGTGGTTGCGCTGTTCATTGTCGGCCCAGTGGGTCATTATCGAATGGACCGGCATGATGGCGAAAAGCACCAGGGCAATGCCCAGCGGAGCGCGGCGGCGGTTGTACCAAATGCTGCCGACAAACACCAACGTCAGGCCGATAAGGATCAAGCCCGCATAGACCGGCAGTCCGTATTGGTCCTTATTGGTGAATGTATGCCAGACCAAGGTGAAGAGCCTCCCAAGCCGGATTTTTGCTTCCTGACCGAAATAGATCGAGGTGTTCATTTCCACGAAGGCGTAAACGGCCAGGAGAATGGCGGCGCCGCCGCCGAGCAAGCCCCACGAGCGGAATCGCTCGTAGTGCGTGGCCATATAGGCGGCTATCAGCGCCAGGCCGTAACCGACCATCAAGGCAATGACGGTGTGCGAAGCGGTGAAGAACACTTTTACCAATTCCTGCGCGGCCTTGTCCGGGGGCGGGTTGAGGAGGATCAACAGCAAGACGCCCAGGCAGAGGTAAATCGCCGTCAGGCCGATGAGCCATGCCCGCTCCCGGCGGTGCAGCTTGCGGAAGAAGGCAAAGGGCACCAGCGCCAGGAAGGCATAGACCCAGTTGAACTCATCGACGATGCCGCGGCCCATCATCATGAGCTGGGTCAGGAACGTCCCCGGATGCATGATGATATTGGTGGGGTTTGTTTTTTCGTATTGGCCGCGGGTGAAGGCGTGAATGAATCCTTCAACCGTGCGTGGGTAGCCCCACTCCATGGGTGGGTTGGTCATGCCGGCCAGAGGCATGTAAAAGTAGAATGCCGCGCCCACGATCCAACAAAGGCCGCAGATCATCACCGGCAGCCACTCGTGACCAAGATGCCAGGTCTCCCTCCCGAACTTCCACCAGGCGGCGCCCGCTCCCAGCGCCAGCAGGAGGAAGAAAAACCCGTAACCGGGCACCGCCGAGAGCAGCACAAAGAACGCCGCCATGGAGCCATCCAGACAGAATTCCGGGAAAGATTCCTTGGTCAGGACTGCAAACCAGCAGTACGCCGCGATGGACGCCACCCCGATAACGTTGAAGATAACAAAGACGGCCTGGTTTTGGTCCAGGGCGGTTAGGACATGTTGCTGTTTGAGTATCAGCCCGCCCAAGTAAAGGATGCTGTTGCCCAGGAACAGGGTGCGCCCCATCCGGAAATCCGCCGCGGCGATGGCCACCTCGATGCCCATGGCGGCGACAATGAGCGTTTGATGGTTCGTAAAGCATAACCCATGAAAGAACAGGGCGTAGTAGAGCCAGCGGCGCTGGTGCGGGGCATAAATCCAGCGCAGCAGGAACAGCAGCACGATCATCAGCGACAGAACGCTGAATGAATAAACCTCCACAATGACCGACTGGCTCCACATGAAGCCGTTGAAGCCGATAAGCAAACCGGCCGTTACGCCGCATACCATGCATATCGCCGTTTCCCATTTGCCGGCCAGCCCCTTGAGCTCGTCAATGCCCTCAATGAGCAGGCTGCTTCCGCGCGAGGCCAGCAGGCCCAGCAGACCGGCCGCAGCCGCTCCGCCCATCGCTTCGCCCAAAGCCACGCGCCAGGCAACGTTCCGAAAAGGCACCAGGACGGTCCAGAGCCAGGTGTAAAGCGTCCACACCGGGTAACCCGGCGGGTGCGGGATACCCGCGTAAAAAGAGCCTGTCGCCAATTCGCCCGAATCTTCCAGAGTCACTTCCGGCGCAAGGGTCAGGTAATAGCCTATGCCCACGATGGCAAAGACGATCAAGCAGGTCATCCAGTCCACCCGCCGGAACAGCGGCGGCACTTTTGCCTTGAGGGCGCCGAGCTTTCCAGTCCCAGCCGTCGGGCCGATCTGTGCGGGGACTGGTGGCGGTGGTGCGGCCTTGCCGGTTGGACTGGAAGATGGGGTTGTTGTGATTCCCCGGGAAGGCGCAGGTTGCGCCTTGGGTGACTTCAAATTCTCGCTGCTCATTTATAATCGACTAATCCGCGCCTCCCGCGGGCAAAGAACTGACACTGGAAGTGGATGTCCCGCTCACGCTCCACTCAAAAGTTTCCTGGGGCAGCCGGTTCTCGTCGATGGAATAGCTGACCGGCATAAAGGCCGAGGCGCTCCGATTGCTCAGCATCATCGCCACCATCCAGTTGGAACTGGCTGAACCCGACAGGGCCGGGCCGTCGTGCTGCCGGAGAAGGGCAACCGTCAAGAGCAATGCCGCGCTGACCGGCGCGAGCCAACTCAACCGGAATTTCCCTCGCGGGAGCGCGGGCGCCTCCGGCTTCGGGCCGAACAGGCGCCGCTCAACCTTCGCCGATGGACGGCGTGGCGCCCATGAGAGCAAATGCCTCTCCAAATCTTCTATGTCTTTCATATCCAGTGTCTTTCAGTATCCGCCGCAATCGTTCCAGGCCGTAGCGGTAACGTCCGGAGGCGGTGTTGGGCGAGATGTTCAACAGCTCGCCCACTTCCTCGAACGTATATTCGTGCCAAATCTTGAGGACGATGACCTCTCGTTGTTCCCGTGGCAACGAAGCCAGACACCGCATCGCCTCCAGTTCCAGCGGGTTTTCCGGTTCCGGTCGCTCAAACCATAGACGCGACTCCCACTCGCGCGCCAGACGGCGCCACAGGCTCCGGCGGCAGTTCAACGCCCGGTTCCGGTAGGCGCGAACGCAATAATGCTCCGGTGTGGCCGGCGCGTGCTCGCGGCGCAGCAATGCTATGAAGGTGTCCTGCAGCACGTCCTCCGCCTCGCCATGGCTCAAACCCAGCGCCCGGCCATAAAGCACCAACTCGGACGCCTTTGCTCGATACAGGGCTTCGCACCACCCGTTCTGCTTGTCACCACTCACGGCCTTAAAAGTTCACTGGATAGACACCAAAGGTAGGGAATTTGTATGATCTTTTGCCAAAATCCAGCGAAATCGGCTCTCCTCGATAAGAACAACCAACAACCAACATCGAACATCCAATGCCTTCCAAGTTGGGGCATTGATTGGATGTTGGGCGTTGAATGTTGAATGTTGGATGTTCCCGCGGTTCATGGGCACATCTTGTTGCCTATCCATTTTTTTGTGCGGTTTTGGCTCCTGGCTCACATATCCTTTATGAGAGCAGATGAGCAACGACACCCAACTACTGCGGCAGTTCGCGGAAGAGCACTCGGACGAGGCCTTCGCCGAACTGGTGCGGGAACACTTAAACGTGGTCTATTCGGCGGCCCTGCGGGAGACAGGCGGCGAACGGGAGACAGCGGAAGACGTTTGCCAGGCCGTGTTCACGGAGTTGGCGCGCAAAGCGTCCAGCCTGATGAGGCATCCCTGCCTGGCCGGTTGGCTCTACACGACCGTGCGCCACAAGGCGGCGAACTGGCGGCGCGCCGAGCGCCAGCGCAAATTGCGGGAGGAACAGGCCCAAAGTATGACGGGGTTGCAAGATTCGCCCGAGGAGGCCTGGCAGCAGATTCGGCCGGTGCTTGATGACGCCCTGCACGAACTGAAAGAGGCGGACCGCGCGGTGGTGGTGCTGCGATTTCTGGAAGGCCGGACGCTGCGTGAAGTCGGCGTGCGGCTGGGACTGAACGAGAACGCGGCCCGGATGCGGGCGGACCGGGCGCTGGAGAAACTGCGCGGATTGCTGGCGCGCCGGGGCATCACTTCGACCGCCGCGGGCCTGGCCGCCGCGCTGGCCATCGGCATTGTCACACCCGCCCCGGAGTCTTTGGCGGCGAGCATCGCCGGCGCCGCACTGGCGGGCGGAACCGCTGCCGGCTCAACGACATTAACCCTGGTAAAACTTATGAGCATTCCTACCGTCAAGGCCGGCCTGGTCGGCGCCCTGGTGGTCGCCGGCATCGCCATCCCCACTTGGCAACAAACCCGTTTGCAGCGTGTCGAGGCCCAAAACGCCCAGTTAGAGGAGCGGCAAACCCAATTCCAAACCAACCAAACCGAGTTGGCCAGCCTGCGCGCCGAGGCCGCCCGCCTGCGCCAAACAGGGAGCGGCGCAGCCGAGTTGGAGCGGCTCCGCCAGTGGAAGGCCCAGACCGAGCCGGAATTGCTCCGTTTGCGCGGGATGGCGGGCGTGGCGCGGCGCGCAATTTCCGACGAGCAGCGATTACAGACCCAGCTTGCCCAGCAGTCGAGCGAAACGGCGCCAAACTCGGTCTCCGGCGCCATGGGCGAAGCCATGAAGAATGCCATGGAGCAACAGTACGAGGGGCGGCTTTCCCGGATGACCGCCGACCTCCACTTGACCCCGGATCAAGCCGCGGCGGCGCGAAAAATCCTCATGCGCCAGGCCGATGCGATGGTGAAGACCATGCAGCAAACCATGTCGGGACACTTCAACAGGGAAGAGATGCTCAAGGCGGCCAAAGAGGGTGGCAATCCCGACGAGGAAATCCAGGCACTCCTGACTCCGGAGCAGAAGGCCGGCTACCAAAACTATAAGAATGATGAGGCTTCCCACACCGCCAGTATGGGCGCCAATTCAGAGCTCGTCCAGATGCAGTCCAGCCTCGATTTGACCCAGAACCAACTCGATCCGGTCTATGGCGCCCTCTACCAACTCAGCTACGACCAAATCACCGGCCATTCAACGCCGCCTCCCGGCACTCGACCCGACGAGATCGCGCAATGGCAAATCGACCAGAAGCTCAAGGCATTGCAGTCCATCCTGACTCCGGCCCAAATGGACACCTACCGCCAGCAGCAAGCGGCCCAGGCAAAGCTCGCCAAAATCATCAGCGACAAGATGTACGGCGGGAACACTCCCAACTAGACACCGGTATTTTCGATTTGCGATTTGCGAGTAGGAGTTTGTGGTTCCGAACCCGAGATTTGTGTGTTTGTGCCAGGTAACTGCCC
>JAJYHY010000149.1 GCA_021784555.1 bacterium | reverse complement strand
GCCGGCCCGGCGGCTGATCCCGCTTATGTGTCCCAGATCAACCCGTATTCCGGCCAGAGCGGGACGTTCCCGGACCGCGTGCTGGCGCAATTGACCGATGGCTCGACCAAGGTTGGCAATGTCAGCCTTACGGTGAACGGCCAGAGCTCACCCGCCGCCACCGTCAGCAAGTCGGGCAATGTAACCACAGCGGAGATCGACTATCCCGTCAGCAACCTGCTTCCCTCCGGGAGCACGAATACGGCTGCGTTGACCTGGAGCGACGATGCCAGCCCGCCCCATAACTTCACCGACACCTGGACCTTCACGGTGAGAAGCTACAAGACGCTGGATTCCAGCATGAGCACGCCCCTCAGCATGGTCAAGACCAACGAACCGGGCTTTGCCCTGACCGTCACGGAAATGGATCCAAGCCAGGTGGGCGACAACGGCGATTCAACCGCCAATACGGTGGATGAGAACAACGCCCTGGTCGCCGGTCTCGATTTCCCTTGGTACGGCGGCAACGTGGCCGACACCAATTTCGGCAGCCTCTTTGCCGTCCCGCCCGCCCACGACAACGTCTGGTATTTCACCAACGCTATTGACTTCAATATCGTCACCAGCGGTGGAGACTTCCCGCTGGATTCGTACATGCCGGGCATCCCGGGCGTCTTTGGCTCGAGTGAGACGACCCTGTTCGGTACTTGGTTTGACGGCTGGGTCGTGTTCCCGAAGGCGGGTTTCTACGTCACGGGCGTGAACAGCGACGATGGCTTCCGCCTGAGCGAAGGCATCGGCATCACCCGCCAGGTCCTCCATGTCACCGGCGCCAACGGCATCGACACCGATGTCGCGGCGGTGGTCAGCGACACTGCCTACGGCAATGGCGGCTTTGGCGCCGTTCCGCCAGTCACGCCCATCTCCGGGGCCGTCACCCTGTTGAGCACCAACACTTACACGATTGGCAGCGCCATTGACCTCACCGGCAAGGTTGCCGTCATCGACCAGGGCCTTTATGGGGTCAGTGATGCGGACGCGTGCTACTTCGCCCAAACCAATGGCGCCATCGCCGCCATCATCATCAACAAGCCAGGCAATGGCCTGCCTTACAGAATGAACGGCACCGCGGCGGGGACCATCACGATTCCTTGTCTGTGCGTCAATGGTGACTTTGGCCAGCGGGACTTCTGGGTGACCAATAGCAGCCTCGTCGCCAACATTGGCGCCGATGCCAATCCGATCATTAACGCCGCGGATTACGGCAAGGGCATGTCGCACCAGGACGCCGGCATTGTCGTTCCGGCGGCTGGGGCTTACCCGATGCACCTGACCTATTACCAGGGCGGCGGCGGCGCCGGTCTGGAATGGACGACGGTGATTAGCGGCGAGTCCGCCAACGGCATTCGCAGCCTGATTAACGACTCCTCCGACCCGAACTCGCTGCTGGCTTACCGCGAGGCCACGGTAGTGGCTCGTCCGGCGCTGAGCATTGCCCCCGCGACGGGCGGCAAGGTGGTCATCACCTACACGGGCACCTTGGTGTCCGCCGGCAGCCTCGCCGGGCCTTGGGCACCCGTCGCCGGTGCAACCAGTCCCTATACGGCGACGATCAGCGGCAATGCGATGTTCTTCCGCGCACAGCAATAGAACGCGCAGGAGCCAGGGACTGGCGAGACATCTCGCTATCCTGACTTAACGCGGTTCTTAAGAGGCTCCCATTCACAGGGCCGGGCGCAAGCCCGGCCCTTTTTTGTATCGGAAGGGAACAGAAGCAAACCAAGGGAGCGAAGGAGAGCGGCAAAGAATCGAGGCAAAAAAATGGAGGCAAGAAAATGTCTTCTCATTATCTTTTTGCCCTTTCGCGGAACAGCAAGAACGCGATCCACATGAAAGTCATAGAGGCTCTCAGGCACGGCGCCGAATCGCGAGTCGCAACTCGCAAATCCAAAATCTAAAATAAAAGGGTTGCGTCAATCCAAGAATCGATCATACGTTTCAAACATTCGTTTGAATGCGACTCGAGAATCCAAACCGCGCCGCCCTCACCCGGCGGCCACCAAAGAACGGCTGCTGGACGCCGCCGAGCGGCTCTTTGCCGAACACGGCATCGAGGGGGTTTCGCTCCGCGCTATCACCCGCGCCGCTGACGCGAATCTGGCGGCGATCAACTACCATTTTGGCGCCAAGCAGGAGCTGGTCGTGGAATTGTTCAGCCGGCGCCTGGCGCCCATCAACCTCAAGCGGCTGGCCCTATTGGACGCCGCGGAGCAGCAGGCCGAAGGCCAACCGGCCCCGCTGGAATTGATCCTCGAGGCCATGATACGCCCGGCGGTGGAGCAATCTTTCCTGTGCGCCAGCGGGAGCAGGCGGTTCATGCAGCTTTTCGGGCGCTGCCTCAGCGAACCGGACGAAGCGGTCGAACGGCTCATCCACTCGCACTTTGAGAAGGTCATCCAGCGGTTCGACGCGGCAATTTTGCGGGTGCTGCCGCGGCTTCCGGCCCAGGAACTGCATTGGCGGATGAGCTTTGCCGGCGGGGCGTTGCACCATGCCTTGCTGCTCTGCGGCAAGCCGAGTCTGATGCCGGCCGGGATGCATCGGCGGTTGAACCCGGAGGAGCTGATTCGGCGCCTCGTCTCCTTTACGGCGGCGGGCCTGCGCGCCCCGGTCTAGGAATTTTCGATTTTAGATTTGCGATTTATGAAGATTTTAGATTTGCGATTTGCGATTTGCGATTTGCGAAACGGCAAAAAAGTGAAGGCAAGAAATTGTCTCCTCACTCATCTTTTTGCCCCCATCTTCTTGCCTCGTCGCTCTGCGCCTATCCGGCGTTCTCCGCCCCTGCGGCGAGTCACTCGGGAACGGTTCGCGAACGTGGATTATGGGTTGCTTCTTGCCTATGCATGGGGCGGGAAGCAAACCACCGGCTTGTGCGCAAATCGCAAATCGCAAATCGCAAATCTAAAATCTCGACTCGCCCTTTGCTTCGCCGCCCTGGCACTGGCCGGTTGCGGCCCCAAAACGCCCAAACCAGGCGCATTCAAACCACCCCCCCCGGAGGTCGAAGTGGCGACCGTCTCGGCGAAGGCGCTGGCCATCACCAACGAGTTCCCCGGACGCATTGACCCGGTGCGCACCGCCCAGGTCCGCGCCCGGGTCACCGGCATTGTGCTGCACCGGGAATTTCCCCAAGGCACCAACGTGCAGGCGGGCCAACTGCTCTACCAGATCGACCCCGCCCCTTACCAGGCGGCTCTGGACAGCGCCAAGGCGAGCCTGGCCCAGGCGCGGGCCAACCTCACCCAGGCGCAATTACTAGCCCAACGCTACAAACCCCTGGTGGGCATCAACGCCGTCAGCAAACAGAACTACGATAACGCGGTGGCGGCGGCGGACCAGGCCAAGGCCTCGGTGCAAGCCGCCCAGGCCTCGCGGGAACTCGCCCAAATCAATCTCGGTTATTGCACGGTGACGGCCCCTATCGCCGGGCGCATCGGCGCGGCCCTGGTGACCGAAGGCGCCCTGGTCAGCCAGACCGCGGCGACGGAGATGGCGGTCATTCAGCAAATGGACCCGATCTACTTTGATTTTACCGAAGCCAGCGCCGATGCCCTGAAACTAATGCAGCAAGCCCAGGCCGGCCAGTTAAAGACCGTGGCCCCGGGCGAAGCCAGAGTGACCTTGGCGCTGCCCGACGGCACGATTTACCCCCATCCTGGCAAGCTGCTTTTTGCCGACGTTACCGTGGACCCGACCAGCGGCATGATCACCTTGCGCGCGGAGTTTCCCAATCCGAATCACTGGCTGCTGCCGGGGATGTTCGCCGTCGGGCGGCTGGAGCAGGCCGTGGCGCCGCGGACCATGCTGGTTCCACAACCGGCGGTTATCATTGGCCCCAGTGGAGCCGCCTCCGTGATGCTGGTGACGACCAATGACCTCGTAGCGTCACAGCCGGTGCAGATTGGCGAGGCGGTCGGCAGCGACTGGATTGTCCAGAGCGGCCTCAAGCCGGGCGACCGGGTGATTGTCGATGGACTGCAAAAGGTTCGTCCGGGAATGAAGGTCAAACCGGCGCCAGCCGGCGCCCCTGTGGCAAACGGCGCCCCTGGGGCCAAGACCTCTTCACGCCCGGCCGGCAAGTAAAGGGAATACACCATGCCCAGATTCTTCATCGATCGCCCAATCTTTGCCTGGGTCATCTCCCTGTTCATCATGCTGGCGGGGTGCATGGCGATTCTTCATCTGCCGGTGGCGCAATATCCCAGTGTCGCCCCGCCCTCCGTCTCCATCAGCGCCACCTACGCCGGGGCTTCGGCCGAAACCGTGCAGGAGACCGTTACGACCGTCATCGAACAGCGCATGAGCGGCCTGGACCACCTGCTCTACATGTCGTCGAGCAGCAGCGCCAGCGGTCAATCCACCGTCACCCTCTATTTTGAGCCGGGCACCGACCCCGACGTGGCCCAGGTGCAGGTGCAGAACAAGCTCCAACTGGCCGTTCCCAACCTGCCCGCCACCGTTCAGCAGCAGGGCATTGTGGTCGCGAAATCGACCCACAACTTCCTGATGTTTTTCGCCCTCTCCTCCACGAACAACGGCATGGATGCCATTGCGCTGGGCAACTACATCTCTTCGACGGTGCTGGACCCCATCAGCCGCGTCAATGGCGTCGGCGAGGCGGACCTCTTCGGCACCGAATACGCCATGCGTCTGTGGCTCAATCCCCAGAAGATGGAGGACTACAGCGTGACCGCCGCGGATGTGATTGCCGCCGTTCAGGCGCAAAACGCCCAGGTGCCGGTGGGTCAGATTGGCATGGTGCCCGCCGTCAAAGGCCAGGAACTCAACGTCACCTTGCAAGGTCAAACCACCCTCACCACTCCCCAAGAGTTCGGGAACATTCTGCTGCGCGTCAACCAGGATGGCTCCCGCGTCCATCTGCGCGATGTCGCGCGGGTTGAACTGGCTGGGGAGAACTACGTTAGCGAGGCCCGCGTCAACGGACGCCAGGCAGCCGCCGTTGCCATTCGCCTGGCGCCGGGCGCCAACGCCCTGGCTACGGCGGACGCCGTTCGCGCCAAAGTTAAACAGCTTTCCCAGTTCTTTCCGCCGGGTGTGACGGTGAACTTTCCCTACGATTCGACCGAATTCATCCGCGCCTCGATTGAGGAGGTGGCCATCACGCTGGTTGAGGCCATTATCCTGGTGTTTCTCATCATTTATTTCTTCCTCCAAAACCTCCGCACGGCCTTCATCCCAACCATCGTCGTGCCGGTGGCCTTGCTCGGCACCTTTGCGGTGATGTATGTCCTGGGCTTCTCCATCAACGTCCTGACTCTCTTCGGCTTGGTGCTGGCCATCGGCATTTTGGTCGATGACGCCATCGTGGTGACCGAGAACGTCGAGCGCATCATGAATGAAGAAGGCCTCTCACCCCGAGACGCCACCCGCAAGGCGATGGACCAGATTACCGGCGCTTTGATAGCCATCTCTCTGGTACTCACCGCCGTGTTCATCCCGATGGCGTTTTTCGGCGGGTCGGTGGGCGCCATTTACCGCCAATTCTCCCTCTCCCTGGTGGCCTCCATGGCCTTTTCGGTCTTCCTGGCCATGTCCCTGACTCCAGCCTTGTGCGCCAGCCTGTTGCCGCCAGTCGAACGGGGCCACCATTTCGAGAAGCGCGGCTTTTGGGGCTGGTTCAACCGCGAGTTCGCCGCCACCACGCACCGCTACGAGGGCTGGATCGGGCGGATTCTGGGCCGGGCCCCGCGCTACATGCTCCTCTACTTGGCTATCGTGGGCGTGGTGGCCTGGTTGTTCATGCGTTTGCCTTCGGCCTTCCTGCCCTCCGAAGACCAGGGCTATTTTATCACCAGCATTACCTTGCCTGTGGGCGCCACCCAGCAGCGGACCCTCGCCGTGCTCAAACAGATCGAGCATTACTACTTCAGCCAGCCGGAGGTAGCGGACGTCATCGACGTGGCCGGGTTCAGTTTCAATGGCCAGGCCCAAAACGCCGCCATCGCATTCGTCCACCTGAAGCCATGGAGCGAACGCCCAGGCCCGCAACATGCCGTTCAGGCTATCATCGGACGGGCCTTCGGCGCCTTGGGAAGAATCCCCGGCGCCATCATCTATCCCATGAACCCGCCGCCCATTCCGGAACTGGGCATAGCGTCAGGATTCGACTTTGAATTGGAGGACAAAGGGGGATTGGGGCACGAAAAACTGATGCAATCTGAAAAGGAGCTGCTGGCCATGGCCGCCAAGGACCCTAACATTACCCAACTGCGGTTGCAGGGCCTGGAGGATACGCCGGAGATGAAAGTCGATGTGGACCAAACCAAAGCCAGCGCGCTGGGTGTTTCTCTGCCGGAACTCAACGCGACCCTTACCACCTGTTTCGGCTCGTTCTACATCAACAACTTTGTCTATCGCAATCGCGTGGAGCGGGTCATCGCGCAACTCGACGCCCCGTACCGGATGCTGCCCCAGGATTTGGGCAGGGTCTTCGTGCGCAGCAGTAGCGGGAAGATGGCGCCGCTGTCCGAGATGGTGAGGACTCACTGGATCTACGGCTCGCCCGCGTTGCAACATTTCAACGGCTTTCCCTCGCTGGAATTGGTCGGCTCGGCGCCACCGGGGGTTAGCATCGGCCAGTCCATGGACGCCATGCAGGCCCTGGCCAAGAAACTGCCAACCGGCATGGGTTACGAATGGACCGGCCAGTCCTACGAGGAGTTGATCTCCTCCAAACAGGCGCCACTCCTGCTCGCCCTTTCCATTCTCGTGGTGTTCCTGGCCTTGTCCGCCCTTTACGAAAACTGGTCCATCCCGCTGGCCGTCATCCTGGTGGTGCCGCTAGGCGTGCTGGGGGCGCTGCTGGGCGCCAATCTCCGCGGCCTGCCTAACGATGTATTCTTTAAGGTCGGCTTGCTCACCATCATCGGCCTGTCCGCCAAAAACGCCATCCTCATCGTCGAATTTGCCAAAGACCTCCAGGCGCAGGGAGTCGGCCTTAATGAGGCCACCCTGACCGCCGCCCGCCTGCGGTTGCGCCCCATCCTGATGACCTCGCTGGCCTTCATCCTCGGCGTGCTGCCGCTGGCCATTAGCACCGGCGCCGGCGCGGCCAGCCGCCACGACATCGGCACCGGAGTGGTGGGCGGCATGATTTCGGCCACCATCCTGGCGGTCTTCCTGGTGCCTGTCTTCTATGTCGTCGTCCGCCGGGTTTTTAAAGGACGAGCGCGGCACCCCCACCCGACACCTGCCATCGGCAACGACCCAACCCGCCCAGCCGAAGGAGGAGCCGCCTCATGAATACGAACCAATCGCGCGCATCTCGGCAGGACCGCCACCTCTCTGTGGGAGACACCCGAAATCCGAAACTCGAAATCCGAAACAATCTCAAATGGGGCAAGCGGAAATGTTCAAAACCGGAGCGTCCGGCCCGTTTTGGCCATTGTGGCTTTCGGATTTCGAATTTGTTTCGGATTGGGGGTTTGGGATTGGGGGTTTGGCGGCACATTCTTCCCATTTGCCGCGCCCTGTCCCTCGTTTTTCTTCTTGGTCTCCTGACCGGTTGCACTCTCATTCCCAAATATCATCGCCCCGCTCCCAACATCGCCCCCGCCTGGCCCTCCCAAAGTCCGACCAACACCGCGGCAGTTCCGGCGGCGGACATCGGCTGGCACGACTTTTTCCGTGACGCCCGTTTGCGGGACCTCATCGAGTTGGCGCTAACCAACAATCCGGACCTGCGCGTGGCCGTGTTGAACGTGGAACAAACCCGCGCCCTCTACCGTGTTCAGCGCAATGCCCTCATTCCCACCGGCTCCATCAATGCGTCCGGCGCGCGCCAACGCATCCCGTTCGGTTACGCGGGCAAAGGCGGCGGGCTGACCTACAACCAATTTGATGTGAACGTGGGCGTCGCTTCTTATGAGCTCGACCTGTTTGGCCGCGTCCGCAGCCTCAAACGCCAGGCCCTGGAAAAGTATTTTGGCACCGTCGAGGCCCGGAAGAGCGCCCAGATAGCCCTCGTGGCACAAGTGGCCACTGCCTATTTGACCGAGCGCGAGGCGACCGACCAACTGGGCGTCGCCCGCCAAACCCTCCAGGCGACGCAGCAGGCTTATGACCTGACCCAACGCAGCTACGAAGGCGGCGTCCTTTCGCAGCTTAACCTCAGCACCGCCCAAGTCCTGGTGCAAAGCTCCCGCGCCGCGGTCGCCGGCTACGAACAGCAGCTCGCCCAAGCCCGCGACAACCTCGTGCTCCTGGTCGGACGCCCCTTGCCCGGCAACCTTCCCGCCCCTCAGGCCTTCAACCCGCGGATTTGCATCTCCAACGTCCCGCCAGGCCTGCCTTCCGACCTGCTGGAACGGCGTCCGGACATCCTCGAAGCGGAGCATCAACTCAAGTCGGCCAACGCCAACATCGGCGCCGCGCGCGCCGCCTTCTTCCCGACGGTCACCCTCACCGGCTCGGCCGGCACCGCCAGCACCGCGCTCGAGGGGCTGTTCGCCCCGGGTGCGCAGACTTGGGGTTTTTCACCCCAACTCGTCTGGCCGATCTTTGCCGCCGGCACCGCCTACAACGAACTCAAGGCCATCAAGGCCGCCAAGCTCATCCAAGCTGCCACCTACCAAAAGACGGTTCAAACCGCCTTTCGCGAGGTCGCCGACGCCCTGGCCGCGCAGAAGACGCTCGAGACTCAACTGGCCGCCGACCTGGCCCTGGTCAAGGCGCAGGAGCAGATTTATCAACTGACCCGGGCCAGCTTTCAGAATGGAGTGGCTAGCGCCCTCGACACCGCCACCGCCCAGGAAAACCTCAACGGCGCGAGGCAAAACCTCATCGCCACCGAATACGCCCGCTTGTTCAACTTGATTGCCCTCTACCAGGCCCTGGGCGGCGGCTGGCACGAATATACCGTCTCGAAGGACTTGCGATTCTAGATTTGCGATTTGCCACTAATAGTCGGACTCGTCTGACCCGTCTGACTCGTCGGACTACATACCAAATCGAAAATTGTAGATTGCAACTAATGTTTTAGTTGACACGCCCCCGCCCCTCCGTTAAGCTGCTTCTACTAAAAGTTTAATAATTCACATGCCACGCACGAAAGCCACCATGTTGACCGACGCCGAACACCGCGTCATGGAGGTCATTTGGGCCAGGGGCTCGGCCACTGTCGCCGAGGTCGTCGAAGCCCTCCAAGGCCGGGATGCCTACACAACCATTCTCACCCTCATGCGAATTCTCAAGGCCAAGGGCTATCTTGACTCGCGGAAAGAGGGGCGGGCCTTTGTCTTCTTTCCAAGGGTGGACCGGGACACCGTGGCGCGAAAGGCGGCGCGTCAACTGCTATCGAAGTTCTTTGGCGGTTCGCCGGGAGAGTTAGTGCTGGCCTTTTTGCGCGAAGAGGAATTTACGCCAAAGGAGTTGGAGGAGATCCGGCGCAAGCTGGTGAACATGAAGGAGGAGGGCGATGAACGCTGAGCTTGCCTCCGTAAGCAATCACCTCCTGGCAGGCGTCCTTAACGGCGTCTGCCAGGGGGTGGTCCTCGCCGGCCTGACGGCCCTAATCTTGGGCCTGTGCCGCCGGACAAACGCGGCGACTCGCCATGCGGTCTGGTTTGCGGCGCTGCTGCTGGCTGCGCTGTTGATTCCCGCGCACTGGCTGCTCGATTCTCCGCCCGGTTCCGCGACCGCTGCCGGGCGAAAGGCGCGGCAAACCGCCGTTCCTGCGTCTTCTCCAACGACGGCTCGCTTACGGCAGGACCAGCTTGGGACCGCAATGCATGTTGCCGCCGTTCAAGGGCCTGTGTCCACGCCGAGCACTGAGGCGTCTCCCTCGCCCATTCTAGCGATGGCGGGTAGTCCACTCGGCTATCCAGAGCCTGTCCCGACAGCCGCTTTAGCGAGAACACGCCGCAATTCGACAGAGCAGAGGACAAAATGGCCGACAAAGGCCCGAAACCGCGGTGTTTGGGACAAGCTCTATCTGGCGGCATTGGAGGCGCCGGTGCGTCCATCGCCGGAGGTCACCCCTTCCTTGAGCCACGCTGGGTTGGCGCTGGCGCCCATGCCTGATGGGGCCGGCGGCAAACCGGCTCACTCGCCGGCGCTGGAGAAAGCACACGGCCCGGAACCTGGCGAAGCCCTTGGAGTGCGGCGCGGACCGCCGCTTTCGCTTTCCGGCCATGAAAATGACAATTGCTGGTTGTCCGGCGGCCGACGTGGGTTATTGATTTCAGAGTTGTCAACTCTGGCGTTGACATGGACGCCTCCACCCTGGGCCAGCGTGGCGCTTTTGGGCCTCTGGCTGGCGATTAGTTGCTTTCGTGGCGCTCTGCTTGTCGCGGGCCTGCTCCGGCTGCGTCAGTTGAAGGCCTGTGCGCTCGAAGCCGGAGGCGGGTTGAGGCGACGCTTCGAAGACCTGCGCGCCCGGACGGAAGTGCGCCGGCCCGTCGAGCTGCGGCTAAGCGGCCTCCCCGTCACCCCGCTCGCCGTGGGGTTCCTTCGCCCGGCAATCGTTCTGCCCGCGTGGGACGTGGAATCCGGGGATGCCGCGGAACTGGATCACGTCTTGCGGCATGAATTGGCCCACGTCAAGCGGCGTGACGATTGGGCCAACCTCGTTCAGCAGGTCCTGCGCGCCGTTCTCTTCTTTCATCCCGCCGTGTGGTGGATTTCACGCCGGCTTTCCGTTCAGCGGGAAATCGCCTGCGACGACGCCGTTCTACAACAGTGCGGACGCCCTCGGGCCTACGCGCTGACACTTACCAATTTGGCCCTCCGGTTGAACAGAGGCGCGCCTGTGCTCGCCGCCGGAGCCTCGGCCAGCAAACGCCAACTCAAACAAAGGATCAACATGATACTCAATCCGCACAGAAACACATCGGCCCGCCTGGCGAAAACCAGGCTGGGATTCTTCACCACCGTCTCAACTCTCGCCTCGGTCCTTGCGCTTTACGGCGCGCCCAGGCTGGTCCTGGCGCAAGCGACACCGCCTGCGGCCACCAATGCCGCCACGGTGGCCCCAACCACCAGCCCACCCGACGCCACGCCACCTGCTGCCCCTGCCGCACCGGTCCCGTCCGCTCCCCAACCGCCGACGCCCGCCCCGGCCCCTCCAGCGCCTCCTGCCTTGCCGCCGGAAGCGGGGCCGTCCGTCGCCGTCGAAGGTCCGTCCGGTAACGGCATGTCCATCGACCAGCGATTGGACCGACTGGAGAAGTTGGTGCGATCACTTATCGCGCAGCGGAATTCCGGCTACTCGCCGGGCAATCCTTTCGCCGCCGGCCAGAATCAGGAGGTTCAAGACCTTGTGAACGCCAGCCGAATGGCGAAGCTGCAAAATGCCATGAACGGCCTCGAGCAGAATTCCGGCTTCTGGGCGAGCCAGCCCGGCGCTCCTCAGGCGCACCTGAAGCTGGAGAGTGGCCCTGGGAGCACATCTTACCGCTTCCTCTTCCAGAGCGACGCCGCTCGCAAGATGCAGAAGCTCCAAGACGCTATGAGGGGGCTGAAACAGAAGAAGTCTGCGGTTGAGCGCGAGGCCGAGCAGGTGGCAAAACAACTCCAAGGGCAGACTGATGCTTCTGAGAATGCCCCAGCCCTCAAAGAGCGGCTTGAGCGCCTCGAAGCCGCCAAGGCCGAGATTCAGGCACAAGCCGACGCTATCGCCAGGCAAGCCAGGATGGCGGCCCAACAAGCCCACCTGGCCGCGCAGCAAGCAAACCGCGCGGCGGAAGAGTACAAACAATCTCTGGGCGCCTTCATGCGCCAGAACGCCCAGAATTACAAGCAGTCCCTGGATGCTTTCAAGCGCCAGAACGCCGAGAACTATAAAGAGTCCCTGAACGCCGTTGCGGGCCAGAACGCCCGGAATCTCAAGCAAATGATGCAGGAGATGGACCGCAAACTTAATGAAATGAACCAACGGCTTGACAGGCAGAATCAGCAGCTTAGGCAGGAAGAGGGTCTGATGAAGCGGGCCATGGGGGAGATGTACCAGAGACTTGATGAACTGAACCAACGGTTCAACCAGCAAAATGAGCAACTTAATAAACGGCGGGATGAGCGGAACCAGCCGCAGAGCCAAGAACCGGAGAAAAGCAAGGAATCCTCCGGGCAATCGTCGGCAGGCGCTGACCGTCATCAGGCCAGGGTGTATGTCCTCGGCCAGGTCCGCAACCAGGGGCCGGTTGACCTGGCGGTCGGAGAGAATCTAACGGCCGGGCAGGCCATAATGCGGGCGGGCGGTTTCGCCGATTTCGCCGACAAGAGAGATGTGAAGATCATCCGCGCCGGCGCCCAGGGCAAAGAAAAAAACGTAATCGAGCTGAACATGGCCGACATTCTGGAAAAGGGTGCGGCGAAGAAGGACGTTGTCCTGCGTCCGGGAGACGAGGTGCTCGTGCGGCAACGGCTTATCCACTTCTGAGGGCCTGTTTTAAAATGTAGCAGCCGACGCCGGGAGGCTCCATTCTTGTGTGGTGTTCCCGTTGGATCAGAGCCTCCTGGCGTCGGCTGCTACGATGAATTTGGCATTTCCAAACAGGCTCTGAGGCTCCCCACCGAGGAACGCGGGGAACGGCATGCAACCAGCATGGCAAGCGCGGAGTCACATGTCGTGCCCAAAGCTTCCGATCCTCGCGTTCGCGGATGCTTGTAGCGCAGGATTGCATCCTGCTGGCAGTTTTCAAACCTACGAATGATTCCGTCGCGCGCCCACCCGCAAGCGATTTCACAGCAATTTTGGCCTTGGAGAGGAGAAAAACCGAAAGCGGCGGTCCGCGCCGCACTCCAAACGCTGCGCGAGATCCCGAAACGTTGCGCGAAATCGGGACGCCTGGAGTCGGCAAGGCCGCAGGCTGGGAAGGGCCGTTCGAACTTGGCGCCAGCCTTTGGAGTGCGGCGCGGACCGCCGCTTTCGCTTTGCGGTTATCAAAATGAGAATTGGTGGGGCGCACACGGCAGTCCAACCTTCCCGAAAGCCTTGACAGGCGGCAGCTAGACTACTTAATGATTCTGGCGATGACAGCCACCTCAATAGTGCGCTGGGTTGCGCTTCGGGCGGCCCGCCTTTCGCCGCCGAGCAGTCGGCGCTGTTGGATGAGGCTTCGGCCCAAGAACGGCACTTGCTATGACGGCACTGCGGCGCGTCGCAGGGGCGGCCCCGCCAGCCCATTTTCATGATCGAATTTGCTTACAAACCCGGCGTGCTCTGGTGGTGGGTGGGAGTCCCGGCTCTCGCCGCCCTGCTCGCCTGGAGCTATTACTCGGCGCGCGGCGGCGTCAACGGCAGCCTGCGAACCGGCCTGTTCACCCTGCGGGTCCTTGCCCTTGCCGTCATTATCCTCTGCCTCCTTGACCCGCAACGGGTCGAAGAGGTCCGGCACTATCAACCCGCCCATGTCGCCGTCCTGCTGGATACCTCGCGGAGCATGGGTTGGGTTGACGATAGCCAAAGGCGCCTCGCCGTGGCCAGGGGGTGGATCAAGACGCAGTTGAAAGTGCCGGCCAATTTCTCCGTTTCCTATTACGGTTTCAGCACCAACCTGTATCCGCTGGCTCATCCCAACAGCAGGCCACCGCCCGATTCCAGAACGGAGAGACCGCGGAGGACAAGCAGATCCTGGTGGGTGAAGACACCGATTGGGAAATGGCCGACATCCGGGCAAAACCGGGAACATTAGCCGCCATCTCCCGCTGGTCCGGCGGCCAGGTCTTTTCTCCGTCTCAAAATGACACGAACGCCATCTCCATCGCGATGGGCGGCGCCCGGCCCTCCACGCTGGATTACCGCAAAACGCCGCTTTGGGACCGTGCCTGGTGGCTGGCAATTTTTATTGGATTGCTGTCGGTGGAATGGGCAGTGAGCCGGTGCCCTTTACGATGGTGGCGGAACGCAACGGTCTTGTTGGCAGGCCTCCGGCCGCACGTGGTGTTTGCGGGCGAGCTTGCGCATGGCATCGAGATAGCGATGCCTCTGCTCGATTGTCAGGTCGAGGTTGACGCGGGCCAATTCCTCGCCAAAGGCGCGGACGTGGAACTCGCGTTCAATGGCGCAGAGACGGGCCGTGATTTCGTATCTGTTCTTCGCGTGGCGTTTGGAGTGTGCCGACGCGGGTCGGGGCCGCTTTCGGTCTCTGTCCCTCCGGAAACCTAAAAAAGAATTACTGGCTCATCGCCGCTTGGTGCGGTTTGAGTCCGCGGTCCAGGGATGTCCGCCGCGCGCGACCGGGCCAAGTGAGATGCGTCCGGAGTAAAAATCATCAAGAAGTTTAAATGCCTCAGGGTCGTATTGTTTGAGACCGGCAGGACCGTTGGCCGGTTTGGCGCCGGTCATTGCCAGGTCGCCGTGGGTGCCGAAGTACCACATCGACAGTTCGGCGAAAAACTCATCGGCGTTCGATGCCGCGTAGGACCCTTTCCAAAGGCCTTTGGCCAAAGACCGCCGATACTGTTGGTTGAGCCGCTCCACGACGTTGAGCGGGATTCCATATTGGCGAATGGCGTGGGCGAACTCGTGAACGAGGATGTCGCGCCCGTAGTAATGGTCGTGTTTGAGCTTGAGGAGGTTTTCCTCGCCGACGGAGGTGAGGCGTCCACCCAGGCCGCGAGTGCGTTGGTCTATGGTCTCTCCGTGGTACTCAGGCAAAGGCTTGCCCTTGAGGCGGCGAAATTCCGGCAGGTCCGAGGTCACCTGGTGGCGGCCAATGATATGCACCTGGACGCCTGAAGCCACGAGATTGGAGGCCACCATCGGCAGATGTTTGAGCTGCCGGGAAATCCGGGCGCAGGCCGCGTAGAGGGCCTTGTCCGCTACCACGGCGGGCGCCTTGATGGGGATGCCGCGGCAAATCAACTCCTTGGCGAAAAACCCCTGCTCCGGCGGGTTGAGTTGGATGATCTTGGGTCGAGCCGGGCCGGCTTGGGGCGCGGGCAGGGCGGCGCTTGGGCTGGCAGCAGCCAAGACCGAAACAAGGCCGGCGATAAACTCAAGGTTGTTCAGAGGCATGTCGATGGTTGTAACCGATCCCTCCAAGGAAACCAATTGAAAATTGGCATCGGTTCCATGGCCCCCCATTAGCTGACTGGTGCTCATTGAAGCGGTGCTGCCATTTCCTTGGGGAACCACCTTTTCTCTGGTTGTACCGTTCAGCGATTGTATCATACCAGCATGACCATGAAAAAACCGTTCCGCCGTTTAATTGTTGGCCCGGCCCTCTGTGTGGCCCTGGCGACACGCGTCTTTGCCGTCGCCCCAGCGAGTGGTTGGCGCTCCCCTCAGATCACCGGGTCTTCCACCTTGCCCGTCGGGTATTCGAAGCTGATGCCCACGGAGGTGATTACGGACGCCGTCCCGTGCCAGGCCCTGCCCTTGCCGCTCTCGGACGTGCGCCTGACGGGGGGGCCGCTCAAACAAGCGCAAGAACTCGACGCGCGATACTTGCTCAAACTCGACCCCGACCAAATCCTCTATTACCTGCGCAAGGCGGCTGGCCTGCAGCCCAAGGCCAGTCACGGCGACGGCGGCTGGGACGGCCCGGGCCGGAACCTGACCGGCCACGTCGCGGGGCACTATCTCTCGGCGGTGAGCTACATGTACGCTGCCACAGGCGACCCCCGTTTCAAACAGCGGGCGGATTACATGGTCGAACAACTCCAGGACATTCAGAACAAACAGGGCGACGGGTACATCGGCGCGCTCATGGGCACGGAGCGGGTGGGCGGCACGAACCGGTTGGTCGATGGCAAGACGCTTTTCGAACAGGTGGCTCACGGCCAGATCCGGTCGGGCAGCTTCGACCTCAACGGCATGTGGTCGCCGTGGTACGTGGAGCACAAGATTTTCGCAGGGCTGCGCGACGCCTATCACTATACCGGGAACCGGCAGGCGCTGGAGGTCGAGATCAGATTCGCCGGCTGGGTCGCGAGCATCGTCACCCACCTGACCGACGCTCAGGACCAGCGCATGTTACACACCGAATTCGGTGGCATGAACGAAGTCCTGGCCGACCTCTACGCCGACACCGGCGATCCGCGCTGGCTTGCTGTGTCCGACAGGTTTGAACATCGGGCGGTGGTGGACCCGCTGGCGCACCACAACGACATCCTGGGCGGGCTGCACGAAAACATGCAAGTGCCCAAATTCATTGGAGAGTTGGCCCGTTACCTTTTCACCAGTAACAAGACGGACGGTTCGGCCGCCAACTTCTTCTGGAACCAAGTCGTGTTCCACCACAGCTTCGCCACCGGCGGCGCCGGCCACAATGAATACTTTGGTCCGCCGGACAAGCTCAACAACATCGTCGAAGGACGTGACGACGAATCCTGTCCGGTCTATAACATGCTGAAAATGACGCGGACGCTGTTCGCGATTCAGCCACGGGTCAAATACGCCGACTTCCTGGAGCGGGCCTTGTTCAACCACGTGCTGGCCTCGATTGACCTGAACGACGGCCGGATGTGTTACATGGTGCCGGTGGGCCAGGACGTTCAGCACGAATACCAGGACATGTTCCACGGCTTCACCTGCTGCGTCGGCACCGGCATGGAAGATCACGCCTTGCTCGGCTACGGCATCTACTACGAGTCGGGCGACAAGCTCTGGGTCAACCTTTACACCCCCTCGGCCGCGCGCTGGCGGGCCGAAGGGGTGAGCCTGAAAATGCAAACCGATTCCCCCGCGGGCCAAGATGCCGCCCTCGAGTTCGAGATCCGCTCGCCGAAGGCATTCGCCGTGGCGCTACGCCGGCCAGCCTGGGCGGGCAAAGGCTTTGCGGTGCGAGTCAATGGCAGGCCCGTTGACCCTCTGCCTCCGCCCGATTCCTACGTCGAGGTGAGCCGGCGCTGGCGCAACGGCGATACGGTGAGCCTGGTCCTGCCAAAACGCCTTCACGAGCAGCCCCTGCCGGACAATCCGCGCCGCGTCGCTTTGATGTGGGGGCCGCTGGTACTGGCAGGGGATTTGGGCCCGGCTAAGCTCCAGCGCGGTTATCGCCGCCGGAGCCTTTCACCAGGACGGGGCTTCGTGGCGGCGGGCCTGCCCCTTTCGAGCTGGCTCAAGCCGGTGGCCGGTGAGCACGCCACCTTCCGCACCGATGGCGTCGGACGCCCCAAGGATGTAACCTTCAAACCGTTTTACCTGCTGCCAGAACGCACCTACGGCATTTACTGGGATTTGTCCGCGCCCCCCCGTGCGCCTCAAGCTGGAAGCCCTTGAGATGGCGCGGTAAGCCCGCTTCTCGAACAATGGGGAGGGCATGGTGGGAAGACAGGGCCGTCGAATCCAAGCGCTCAACCCGGCGTTTCGCCGGGCGCGGCTCCGCCGCGCCGCTGATCTGAAAGGGGGCCACCAGCAGCCTGAGCCAGCAGCGACGCAAACTACGGGCGCCCTTCGACCGTTAGGCGGGGATCAGGAAGGCGGCTGCGTGTGTGATGTTTTCGTCGAGTGTTGCCAGTTCCATCCCATGTTTGGCAGCCAGTGCGGCGAGGTAGTAATCGGTTGTCTGGGAACCGGCTGGGGAAGCGTCCGTCTCGAGTGCCGGAACATCACAAGGACCGAATGGCGGATGCCGGTCTTCTAACCAAGCCTTCAGGGTCCTACGAGCCTCTGCAACGGACATCCCGAAGACCGGCTGCGTCGAGATGCGCAGGTGGCCGATTTCTTCTCCCGCCTGATCGATACGGAAGCCATCCCCGGGCCTGGCGCCGGGCAAAACGACCCGTTTCTTGTTGTCGGCCGCCACAGTCATGGTGAGATCCTCCTACCATAACCTGCCTGTTTCAAGCATTTTTCGGGGTGAGGGGTCAAATGCGGCGCCCAGGGCGACATGTTTGCTATGGGACGCCCACAGCTTCATGCATCCACATGAGCGCCCGGACGGCATCAACTCGAAGAAAAGGTTTGAACATTTCACACAGAGTTCGTAAGAACGGCGCATGACTCATTTCGATCACGCCCCGACCCTTTCCACCCTACGGCCAACGCCCCATGTTTTGATGGCGGCGTTCCTATTGCTCCTGCGTCTCATCACGCCAGCCATCGGCCAATCGTGGACGGACCCTGTCCGCGGCTCCTGGGTTCGAACTGGGAAAGGCCAACCGTGGGATGTTGCCCTGTTCGATGGCAAGAGGATCTGCCAGATCGAGGTGCCCGCCAATGAGAATTCCGCGGTGAAGCAGGCCGCCATTTTTCTTTCAGACGATTTAAAGAAGCTGACCGGTCACAAGCCGGCGATCGTCCAACATGCCGCCCAAGGCCGAGTGACCATCCATCTGTTTACGGCGCCTGCCTCCGCAACGGCTGCGAAATGGCCATGGTCGTTCAGTCCCGGCGCCTGGGAGGCCTACGACGTTCATGCCTCCAACAGCGATGTGTATTGCGTCGGGTCGGATTTTCGGGGGACGGCGTTTGCCGCTTATACGCTGAGCGAACGGCTTGGAATCGACCCGTTGTATCTCTGGACCGGCTTTCGCCCGGCGAGACACGCCACGCTGGTGCTCAAGAGAACCAATTTTGCCGCCGGCCCGCCCACCTTCAAATACCGTGGGACTTTTCATGATGACGAAGACATTCTGCCCCGCCCCTTCGACAGTTCGGGCTACCCGCTGGTGCTGGGCGATGTGCCGACCAAATGGTACGCCAGATATTTCGAGACCATTCTCCGCCTGCGGATGAACATGGTCGCACCTTACACCCGCGCCCATCGACGATATGAAGTCCAGAAAATGGCCAGCGATTGGGGGCTATTCTACACCTCGCATCATTACGATATTCTGCTCTCAAATCCCTTTGGCTTCAAACGCTACGGTCTGGGCGAGAAGCGCCACGCCGGCGCCGTCTGGGACTGGTTCAAGAATGCCCAGGGCATGCTCAATTTCTGGCGCGGCGGGGTGGAGGAAAACAAGGACTTGTTCTGCATTTGGCCAGTAGGGCTGCGGGGAACAGAAGATATGCCGTATCGCTTTCCGAGGGGGACGAGCGACGCTGAGAAGGACAGGGTATTTCGCGAGGTCATCAATGCCCAGGTCAAGATGGTCAAGGACGCCCTGCCAAAGGGCCACCCCGCCGTCTTCCACTTCACCATGTACAACGAGATGCTCAATGAGTATGTAAAGGACCCGTCGGCCTTCCACATGCCCAAGGACGTCATCATCGTTTGGACCGACGACAACGACGGCCGGATGCGGTTTCTGCCCTCGAACTTGGGGCGATGGAAACAC
>JAJYHY010000549.1 GCA_021784555.1 bacterium | reverse complement strand
AAGGACTGCGGCGCGATCATGGAGCGCAACGGCTCGTCTTATCGCTGCGGAAACTGTGGTCGGACGAATGAGCCCTCGTGAGGCAAGCCGCGCCAGGAAGTGGACAATAACCGCGGGATTAAGGGAGAGGCTAGGGCGATTTGATTAAGTAAGGGAGCTGGTGGGCTGGCAGAGAGAGAAGTCCCATGCGTCACGAAACCGCGTACACGACCTGTGACGAGTGCAACAAGCGAGGGGAGACCCGATCCGCAGCTGGCGGTGAGTATTGCCGTAACTGTTATCCACAGGTGAGAGGGTTGGAACATTGCGGTATTGACGATCTCTGGCTCCCGCTCAAACCCTTCCGGGATCTGATGGCCGCAACCCGCTGGACGTCCCCGAAGTACTGGGGCCGGCTCGCGATCCAGTTTCTGCGTGAGTTGCCGATGTCCTTGTCAGAGAACGCGGCCTTGGTAATTGAGTTCGTGTCATATCTGACGCGGCTCTCGGAACTGCCGGATTCGCTGAAGCGCTATGAGCCACAACTGCGGTGCGCGATCGACGCTGTCGGGGCCGACGAGCGGATGCTCGGCGCTGTCGCGGCAACACTAACAGAGGCTTACGAATTTATGAAATGGCACCGCGCTTATCTCCTCGATCGGCGGGTGAGCTGATGGGTTACGATCGGGCCGCTCGACCGGCGGCGCGCGGCCGATCTCAGAACACATTTAGCCTTGGCAACCCGGAACGCGAGGGCGAAAGCGTGTCTTGCCATTCAATCTTGCCGCCGGGTTTCTCAGGAGGCGCGCCGGGATTTCATCCGACTAGTAGCCTCACTTGACTGTGATTTGGCCCACTCCACCGCACAATCCGCTGCGATTCCCGATTTCTGTTCCCTGAAAAGCCGCACAAGACAATCACACCTTTCGCCTCTGGCCTCTACAAATCTGTCTACACGCCATGGCCGTAGAACCACGGCTGCAAAAGGAATTCTCGTGTTCAAGAAATGGGTCGAAAGCCATTTCAAGTTGTTCGGAGTTTTGCTTCTCATCCTGGCAGCGGCGAACACCTGGGTCGCTTCTGAAATCTTTCCCGACTATCCGCTAATGGCCTTGGCAAATGGCGCGATGGCCATTGTGATCGTGGTGGGCGTTATCCTGTTGTGGGGCGTGGCCAGACGGGAGTGAGAGCGGTGAACATCATTCGTACCTCAAGGCAATCATGGGGTCGACTTTCGTCGCACGGCGGGCAGGAATGTAACAGGCCAGGAGCGCCACCGCAGTCAAGATCAACGAGACGCCGATGAAGGTCAGTGGGTCAGTTGGCTTGACGCCGTACAAAAGACTGAACAGGAATCGTGTCAGAGCCAGCGCGCCGATAATGCCGATGGCAACGCCAACCAGCACCAGTTTAAGACCTTGCCCGACAACCATCCTCAGAACGTCAGCCTTCTGCGCTCCCAGGGCCATGCGAATCCCTATTTCGTGCGTGCGCTGAGAGACGGAGTAGGAGACCACTCCATTAATTCCGATGGCGGAAAGAAGCAACGCAAGGCCCGCGAAGATTGCGATCACAGCCGCAGGTACCTGCACGCTCTCCCACGAGAGTACCGCGTCTTTCATCCGATTGAACCAACCGACTGCCACTTCACTATCTACGGACCGCACCGCTGACCGCGTGGCCGAAGCCAGACCTAGCGGCGGGACGGCAGTTCGAAGGACGAATTCCATTCCGTGCTGAGCCGGGTATTGGGCGTATGGCACGTACATCCAAGGGACATCGGCCTGCCGTACCCCTTGCAAGACGATGTCCTTCACAACACCAACGACTTCGATGGGGCGAGGGGCCGCACTTGGAGCTGAGTACCCGTAAAATTGCGAAAGTGGTACGAACTGTCGGCCTATGGGATTGACGTTTGGAAAATACAGGCGCGCCAGCGTCTGATTGATGATAGCCACCGGGGTGGAGTTTGCCGCGTCCGCTCGTGTGAACTCCCGGCCCGCGATTAAAGACGCCCTTAGCGTGCGGATAAAACCTGGCAGGACCGCGTAAAGGTCAGCGCTCGGCTCCTGTCCGGGAGGCAAGGGTTGCTGGCCCTCTGGCCTGAAGGCGAGCCGGCCGCCTGGAATGTAACCTGCCGCATCCAAAACGCCCGGAAGGTTTCGAAGCCGCACAAGGACCTCGCCGACAAATTCGGACTCCTGAACACCGGTCTTGTATTTGTAGGATGGAAAGGCAACCTGGAACGTCAGCACGTGGTCAGTGTCAAAGCCAAAGTCGGCAGTCATAAGATTGGTGAACGTGCGAATCAAAAGTCCGGCCGCGGTCACAAGCATCACAGCGAGCGCGACCTCAGCAACGACGAACGCACCGCGCACCCTGCCTCCGCCCTTTGTCGTTGTGGTCGAGCCCGAAGCGTCCTTCAACGAATCGCACAAGTTAACCTTCGCCGCGCGGAGTGAGGGCGCAAGCCCGAAAATCATGGCGGTGATCACTGAAAGGATTAGGCAGAACGCGAACGCTGCACCGTTCAAGGCAATCCCTTGCTTGCCGGGAACGGGGTAGTGATTTGCGGCGACGGCGAATAGGCGGACGCCAACCCAGCCGACAAATATTCCAGCCAAGCCTCCGGCCAAGCTCAGCAAAAGGCTCTCCGTCATGAGTTGGCCAGCAATTCGCTTGCGTCCAGCACCTAATGCCGCTCGAACAGCGATTTCCTTTTGGCGCCCGGTCGAGCGCGCTAGTGTGAGGTTTGCCACATTGACGCAGCCAATCAGGAGCACGAGAAGCGTCGCGGCCGCAATGGTGATTAGCGCTTCCGGCACGGACGGCCGGTAATAGGTGGAGAGAAGAGATCTCACCTTCAATCCCCACCCTTGGTCTGCATTCGGGTACTGTTTCGCAAGGCGATTCGCGATGGCGTTCATTTCAGCCTGCGCTGTCGCGAGAGTCACGCCAGAATCTAGACGTCCTAGCACGTTCAACGTGCGCTTTGAGCGTCCACTCTCGGACAAATCCTCCGGGCCCACCGTGAGCGGGGTCAACACGTCCACGTCGTCGTCCCATATGAAGTAAAAACCCTTGGGCATGACGCCAACAACCGTATAGGGCTTGCCGTCCATTCGGATCGTTCGGCCGACGATGTCGCGCCGACCCGCAAATTGCCTCCGCCAGAAGTCGTATCCGAGCAAGGCCACCCGGTCATTGCCGGGCTCGAATTCTTGCGGGCCGAAAGCGCGGCCTAGCGTGGGCTCGACCCCCAAAAGCTTCAGAAGGTTCGGGGAGATCGCGGCGCCGAGCAGATACTCTGCCGATTCGGCGACGCCCAGAAAAGGACGTTCCCAGTTGTAATAACCGATCTCTTGAAAGCCTTGGCTATGCTTTTGTAAGTCGAGCACGTTCGGGGCAGATAACGGCGCCTGGATGGACCCTGTTCCCTCTCGTTGGCGGCTTTGGTAGATGGCTACCAACTCGCCAGGGTGTGGGTAGGGCAGCACACGGATCACCACAGCATCAAGAAAACTGAAAATCGCCGTGTTCGCGCCAATGCCGAGAGCGAGCGTAAGAACTGCGACAGCCGTGAATCCCGGATTGCGGCGGAGCTGGCGCAGGCCGTAGCGCAGGTCCTGGCCAAGCGATTCGAGCCAATGGAAACTCCACAGGTCGCGGCTTGATTCTTTGAGAGACACTACGTTGCCGAACTCGCGCCGGGCGGTGTAGTGCGCGTCGGCGAGAGACATGCCCTGCTTAATTAGATCCTCCCCCCTCATAGCAAGGTGGAATTCCAGTTCGTCCGCGAGATCCCGGTCGAGGCGCCGGCGCTTCAAGAGCGCCTTGAGGCGAAGCCACAAATTGTGAAAACGTTCTCGAATCATGGCTCCCGTCCCT
>JAJYHY010000148.1 GCA_021784555.1 bacterium | reverse complement strand
CCAGGAGCAGACCAAGCACCAACTGGTGCGCGACATGCTGGCGCGCGCCCTGCACGCGGGCTTAACCGCCTGGTATCTGCTATTATCTGCTCCTCTTTGAGGCGATGCTGCGCGGCGGTCAGTTGACTTACGGAGAGATTCGGGACCGGCAGAGCGGCCGACTCCAGGCCCTCACCTACGCCGCGTGGCTCTGGCAACTGTTCCGAGCCCTCGTCGAGCGCGCGCTCCAAGGTCTGATCCGGGAACTGGGGCGTACCGTCGTCAGGAGGGTTCCAGGCGCCATCGATCAGAGCGTCGAAGACTTCCTCAACCAAGCCCTGCAAATCACTCCCCAACAGATGTCCGTGCAACTGAAGGCCGAGGAATTGGGCTGCTTGTGACCCTCGCCGAGGCCAAAATTAGCGCCAAAATGTCAGTTCGAGCTTCTCCTTCGATGCGGCGATCCCTCAGCCTCAGCTTCCGCCATGGTACAATTATCATGGCGAATACCAACGTCGGCGGGATGTCGCCGAGCGGTCTGGTGCCGTCGGGCGACCGGTTCTACGGCGTGATGGCCGGCGGCGGTGCGGGCGGTTCGGGAACGATCTTCGCCGTCAACACCGACGGCACCGGCTTCATCACTCTCCACGATTTCGGCCCCCTGGTGGACATGTACGGGAACGCCGATGGCGCCAATCCCACGGCGCGAATGGTTCTGGCCGACAACACGCTTTACGGAACAACTCAACTTGGCGGCACAAATGACAACGGCGTGATTTTCAAACTCGGCGTGGACGGCAGCGATTTCACCGTGCTCCACACTTATTCTGCTGCCGGGTATGATCCGGCGAGGACCTACTCTCTCACCAACGCCGACGGCGCTTCGCCGGAGTCAGCGCTGCTGCCGGCCGATGAGGGTTTGGGCGGAGTCGTTTTTTACGGAACAACCAGCCAGGGCGGGTCCGGCGGCGGCGCCAACATTGAACATTCAGCCCGGCGGCGCCGGCCTAAGAATCTCCTGGCCGTCTTCGGAGACGGGCTGGAGGTTGCAACAATGCGACGACTTGGCGGCGGGCATTTGGACGACCTGCAGTTTGACGGCTTCCGACGACGGCACCACCCGAAGTGTCACCGTTTCACCCTCGTCAACCGGAAATCTTTTTTTTCCGCCTGGCGAAATGATGCCATGAAGGAATTCACGGAGCCAAACCCTGGAGGAACCCGACGGACTTGGAGAATGAGCCGTTGGACATGCCCGGCCCGAATTCACAACCGTGAAGGGTGCGGAGAAAGGGCAGCGCCTAGCGGGACCCTCGCTCCACCGTTGGGAGCCTCCCGCAACTATTTCGCAAAAAACAAAAGATTTTTGTAAGATCGCCCGCCCAAGGACGGAATTACTTTAATGGAAGGACCGGTCGTGTGCAACCGGTCCCCTAAACACAAACGACACGCATGAATACCAAAAGAATCGCTGGCACGATCGGACTGCTGACCGCGCTCAGCAGCTTCACCTGGGCCGGCCCGCTGGGCACGGTCTTTACCTACCAAGGCAAACTCACTTCGGGCGAGAGTCCCGCTTCGGGAATTTACGACCTGCGGTTCGCGCTCTACGACGCCGCGGCTGGCGGAACACAGGTCGGCGCCACTGTCACCAGCAGCGCCATGTCGATGACCGACGGCTGCTTCACGGCGCCGCTGGATTTCGGCAATGTCTTCGACGGCAATGCCCGTTGGCTGGAGATCAGTGTGCGCCCCAGTGGCAGCGGCCCCTTCGTCGTGCTCAGCCCGCGCCAGTCTTTGGCCCCGGCTCCCTACGCCCTGTATGCCATGACCCCGGCCGGGCCGGCCGGACCACAAGGCCCGACCGGCCCGGTGGGCCCCGCTGGCCCCACCGGATCGCCAGGCCCGCAGGGACTCAAGGGGGACACCGGAGCAACAGGTCCGGCCGGCCCGCAAGGGAGTCCAGGCGCGGCTGGACCCGCCGGAGCAACCGGACCGCAAGGGGCGCAGGGCCCGCAGGGCACCACTGGGCAGGCGGGTGCTACGGGTTCGGCAGGACCGGCCGGAGCGACTGGAGCCACCGGTCCCCAAGGGCCGCAAGGGCCAAACGGCGATACCGGCCCCACCGGCCCCCAGGGCGCGGTGGGACTGACCGGCGCGACGGGTGCGACCGGTCCACAAGGTGCGCCGGGGACCCCGGGCGCTCTCTGGCGGGAAGGCACGGGGGCGCCGTCCTCTTCGTTGGGAGCCGACGGAGACTTTTATTTGGACGGTGCGACGGGCAACGTCTATCAGCGCGTCTCGGGCAGCTATTCCTTCGCCGCCAACATTGAAGGGCCGCAAGGCAAGCAAGGCGCAACAGGGGCGACCGGCGCGACCGGTCCCATCGGTCCCCAAGGGCCGAAGGGCGACACGGGACTGACGGGAGCAACGGGTCCCACGGGTACAGTGGGTCCACAGGGGCCGGCCGGCCCAACCGGCTTAACCGGGGCCACCGGGGCCACGGGGCCGCAAGGCGACGCCGGCTTGCCGGGTCTGAATTGGCGCAGCGCCTGGAGCAGCATTACGGCGTATGCGGTCCACGACGGGGTCAGCTACAACGGGTCGTCTTGGATAGCCATTGCGGCAAACGCCGGTCAGGCGCCGGCTCAGCCCAGCAGCTATTGGTCGCTGCTGGCCCAGCAAGGTGCCCAAGGCTCGGCCGGTGCGACGGGTCCAGCCGGGCAGACCGGCGCGACTGGTCCCACGGGTCCGCAAGGGCCTGCTGGCGCGACCGGCCCGCAAGGACCGCCCGGACCGGCGGGCACGATTTCAGCCAACTCGGTCACATCGGCGGATCTCGGGCTCGACACCGGTTCGTTGGGAAAAATGACGGGCGGAATGTGGGAAGACAGCTCACAGGACGTCCGCATGGGCGACCACACACTCTTTCTGCGCAACGATGTGAACCACGGTGTGGGTTGGTACGGGTCCGGCAAGACTTTCTCGGGTGTCAATGTCGATGGCCCAGTGGTCTTTGGGTGGTCTGGCGGGGCGCTCGGCACCACCGGTAGCAGCTACGGCCAACAAATGGCGCTCTATTGGAACAAAAGCGGCTACGTCGGCATCGGCACGTACAATCCGACCACGTTCTTGGACGTCGAGGGCACCCAATGGGTCAGCGCCAGCCAAGACGGACCAGTCAACATTGGACCCGTTAATTACGGCTTTACCGTCAGCTACACTTACCTGAGCTTTGACGGCTCGGACATTCAGGTCAAGAACCCGTTGGGCTCCGCGACCCTTTACCTGAACCGTTACGCCAACGACGTGGACATGTGCGATAACACCCTGCGCGTCACCTCTGGCGGCAACGTCGGCATTGGGACCACCAGCCCGCTTGCTCCGCTCCACGTTAACTCGACGGCGAGTTTCAGCGGCAACGGGAACGGCGCCTTGCTTGTCGGAGACGCGAACGTTCACCTGTCCCTGAGTGCCTGGGGAATTCAGGAGTACAACGGCGGCCCCAGCGCGATATACCTTAATCAAAACGGCGGGAACGTGATTATCGGCACCGCGAACCCCAGCAGCTACACGTTGTACGTCGCCGGCAGCGCCTACAGCACGGGCGGCTGGTCCGGCTCCGACGCCCGCTGGAAGAAGAACATCCAGCCGGTGACCGATGCCCTGGACAAAATCACTCGCCTCCAAGGCGTGACCTATGAGTGGCGCCGCGACGAGTACCCCGACAGGCATTTCGACGACGGCACTCAACTGGGCTTCGTCGCCCAGGATGTCGAGAAGGTCGTGCCCGAGGCCGTCCGCACCGACGCCCAGGGCTACAAGGCCGTGGCGTACGAAAAACTCACCGCCATCCTCAACGAGGGCGTCAAGGAACAGCAGGTGGAAATCGAGTCCTTGAAGACCCAAAACGCCGTGTTGGAAAAGGACGTGGCGGAGCTGAAGGGCTTAGTTGGCAAGCTGCTGGCCAGGTGATACGGGGGGCTGTCATGAAAAATCCAAAACTTCAAGGCCAAAGTCCAAAGTCGGGCGAGCCGTCATCCAGTCCGGGCAAGATTTGCAATTTGAATTGTCCAATTTTCAATTTGCAAGGCCTCCTCCTCCTGGCGCTGCTGTTCGTTGCCACGCCAAGTCGGGCGCAATCCTACTCCATTGACTGGTCGAGCCTCGGCGGGGGTGGCGGCACCAGCACCGGTGGCGCTTACTCCGTCAGCGGCAGCGTGGGCCAGGCGGATGCCGGCGCCCTGAGCGGCGGCGGCTTCACGCTGGTCGGTGGTTTCTGGAGCCTCGCAGCCACCGTGCCCATCCCCGGGGGTCCCACCGTGAGCGTCTCGGGCCAAGGCGGCGTTTTGAAGATCGCCTGGCTTAAGCCCGCCGACCGTTGGGTGTTGGAGTCCACTCTCGCGCTCTCCGGTCCCAGTCTGAAGTGGACCGCCGTCCCGCAACCTTATCAGGATGACGGGACAAACCTCTACATCCTGTTGAACGCGCCGTCGGGCGGCGCCTTCTACCGGTTGCACAAACCCTGAAACCAAATCCGATTATGAAACTGCGTCGTTCCAAACCACTACTAACCTCCCTGGGCTTGATCCTGCTCACCCTTCTGGTGAGCCTGTGGGCCCCTGGTGTCCGGGCCCAATCCTTCGTCCTCGCCTTCCCGGATCTGCTCCCCGGCGCGACGGACGTGCCCTCGACCAGGCCCGTGGTCTTCACCTTCGATATGCCGATGCAGACTCGCGGCGTGGTGGCATGGAGCGCCAACGTCGATGCGACCAAGGTCGCTTACAGTTGGAGCGCCGATGCCACAGCGTTAACCTGTGTCTATGCGCCAGGGTGGCCGGTGAACGCCATCATCACCTGGGAACTGGATCCGGGGCAGTTTGTTGGCGTGGACGGCAGCCAGTTGCTCATGCCCAGCAGCGACACGTTCCAAATCTCCTCCGATGGGCCGTGCGGCACGTCGAGCAGCGGCCAGGGCACGTTCACCGTTTCCAAGGCGCTGCAGTATGTCCAGGCCAGCGCGGCCAGCCCGGCGCCTAGTTCCACCGTCGCCGGCGCTTTGAGCGCCATCCTTACCGCGCCGGCGGCCAACCGGGTGTCCAGCGCGTTTCTCAAATCGCCTGACGACTCGAGCCGGGAAATGCTCGGATACCTGGCGCAGTCTTTTGTCTTCTCCGGCAACCCGGCCTATGGCTCCCAAGCCGCGCTCGACGCCGCCTATCCCGATGGCACATACGAATTCGATTGGCAGTTGGACAACGGCATTCAAGGCTCCGCAAAGTTCTCGCTGCCGGCCGGCGGCTACCCGCCCACCCCGCAAATCCTGAACTTCAACCAGGCGCAGGCCGTCAATCCCGGTGCGGACTTTGTCCTGCAATACGCGGCGTTTACCGGCGCAACCGGCGATGACGTGGTCAACTTCACCCTCAGCGATGATTCCGGCACGGTCTTCCAGGACCCGGACCCCTGCGTGCCGCGGACCCTCTCGCCCACGGCCACGTCGCTCACCATCCCGGCCGGGACGCTTGCCACCAACAAGGTCTATCAGGCGACCTTGAGCTTTACCCATGTGACTGGCCGGGACACGACCTCGCTAGCGGGAGCGGTCGGTACCGCGAGCCTTTCCAAGACGCTCCAGTTCACCATCGGGACCTCGTCCTCCGGCGCCCCCAGCGTGACCGCGCCGCAGTTCACCTTGTTCGAGCGACTCCCGGATGGATCGTTCCAACTCCAGCTCACCGGCCAGCCCAATGCTAGCTATCAGATCGATTCTTCGACCGACTTGCAGACGTGGAATCCGTTGATCACGAGCAACTCGGCCAGCGGCGTTTTTTCTTTCACCGACCGGTCCGCCAGAGGCCAATCCTTCTATCGAGCCGAGACTGCCGGACACTGACGGCCCAGAACAGCCTGAGAGCGCCGCCTTTCGCAGCACGACCATGAAATGCAATCCTTCTCGCGCAGTTCTCCGCCACAGGGCTTGGCTCGGGCTGTGCCTTCTTGGAGGCCTGTTGCTCCGATCACCGGCGCAGGCGCAACCGACCATTATCTCCACGCTTCCGGACAACTTCTCCACCGGCGTTTCGCCGAGCGCGCCGGTCGTCTTCACGTTTAGCACCGCGATGGATGAGAGCGCAACCACGGTCGAGTTCCTGGCGAACTGGGGAACGCCGGTAACGACGACCGCCGCCTGGAGCGCCGATGGCACACAGTTGACCTGCACGCCCACGGCCACGTTTCCGACCAACACCCTGATCATCTGGTCGGTGGACGGCCAGGACTTGGCGGGCAACGCGCTCGATTCTTTGAGTGGCGCCGGCATGTTCACCACCGGCAACGGCCCAGCCCCGATCAGCACCTTTGCGGTCGCGATGGAGTCGTTCTATGAACAGGCCGGCAGCGCGCCACCCACGCCCGCGCCGACCGCGCCTTATGGTCTGGCGACCAGTGTCACGCTCGCCCCTGGCCGCGCGGCAACGTCGGTAAGCCTTACTCTACCCCCCGGCCCGGTCATCAACCTGCGCAACAACCCCACCGAACCGGGCGTTTTCAACGCGGGGACTTCCTACGCAGACCTGACGGCATTCCAAGCCGCCTGTCCGAGCGGCAATTACATCTTCGAGGTCGTGGCTCCGGCGTCCGACCAACAGGTGACCGTCAACCTGTCGGCCGCCCTGCCGCAACCGGACCCGCCTCATGTATCCAACTCCAGCGCCGCCCAAACCATGGATCCAAGGCAACCCTTCACATTGAGGTGGGATGCCTCGACCGCCTTGAGCGCGAACAACTTCATCCTTTTGGTGATCGCGAATCCAACGACCGGGCAGGCGGCTTTTAGCAATGCCTATCCAGGTTCGGCGACCGCCGCCGTCCTCCCGGCCCACGCCCTGAAGGCGGGCACGAGTTATTCGGCCGAACTGAGCTTCAACAACCTCGCAAGCGCAACCAACGCCACGGATGCCACCGTGGCCAGTCGCGCGACCTTGACGCGGTTCACGTTCGACACCCAAAGTGTCCCCGCGGATTTGGTGTCCTACGGCGTCGTGCGCGGACCGGAAACCACCATGGCCGTCTTTCAGGGAAGCTTTGTGTCCGCCGAGGGTAGCGGCGCGTGCGAGACTTGGGCCCAGGGCGTCGCCCCAACCTCGATTCTCGACGGCTCCGTTCGCACACCGGCGGGCGACACGCGAATTCTCACCGTGGCCTCCGGTTTAGCGCGCGACTTTATGGATGGCCTGGACCTCGGCAGGGCGGAGTCCGATTATCCCCAAGGCGCCTATTCCTTGAACCTGAACACGGCGAATAACGGGCCGGTGTCCCTGGACTTATCCTTGCCGGCCCCGGATTATCTGCCCGTGCCGCAGATCGTCAACCTCGATGACTTCCTGGCTGTGGATACCAATAAAGAGCAGAGGGTGGTCTGGAATCCGCTCCCCAATCCCGCGACGAACCAGATCGTGCGCTTGAGCGTCTGCACGATGGATGGCCTGGAGTTGTGGGCCACACCTCGGCCCGGTCAGCCGGGCGCCTTGCCTGCCACCACGACCAACGCCGTCATTCCGGCCAGCGCCTGGTGGACCAACACGGAACCACTCAACATGTACCAGGTCTATCTCACCTTTTACAACCTCACGACGGTGGATACCACCAGCGTGCCCGGTGCCATTGGATTCTCCGGCTTTGCCAGCACGCTCGAGGTTCTGGCGCTCACACAGACCAATTCTCCGCCGCCGCCCCCGCCGCCTCCGGTAACGGATGAGTTCGCACCCGATTCCCTTGCGGGGTCAGTCCTGACTCTGACCGCCACCAACGGCGCCGCGCCATTCATCACCGCTGGTTTTTATCAGCTCGTGGCCTCCATCCTTGGCAACAGTTATCTTACTCTCGGACCGGCCACGCCGCTCAGCTCTGGCTCCTACACCTACTCCAAAACCGGACCGGCCCTTGGCGGCGCGGCGTTGGCGGACGCCGCGTCGGGCGAACCGATCTCGCTCCAACTGGTTTTTGACTCGCCAACCAGCGGCGCCATGTCACTCACCAATTCCGCCGGGTTTCAGGTCGGCTTCTTCAGTCTGGCCCACTATGCGGACGCTACCCCGCCGGATTTGGTCCTGCCCAGTTTGGCCCAAGGACATTTTCAGACCTACCTCAGCGGCCAGGGCGGCTTTGTCTATTCCATTGAGAGCTCCAGTAATCTGACGGACTGGGTGCCCTGGCAAAGCGTCCTGCTGCAGAATTTGATGGCGCCACTTGCCGATTCGGCTGGTAGCCCCGCTCGCTTCTTCCGGGCGCGGCTCAGCTCCAGTGACTTCGCCCCCCTCGCTCTGAGCGGCAAGACCTTTAACCTTGCCATCCACGAGGGAGCAGGCGCCTTGCCGGCGGATGGAATCTGCCAGTGGCGCGCCGGCGCGGACGGCTCCAGCTACCAACTCCTGGCCGGCCCCGGCACGCTCGGCGGCTCCGGCGCCTATACCTACACGAACACCGGCGGGAATGCCGCCTTGCTCACTTATGCCAATACCGCCGGAGGCGGCCAGGCCACCGCCCAACTTGTTTTTACCGCGCCGGATTCGGGCTATTTCTATCTCACCAATCCGGCCGCTTCCGGTTACGAAATGGGCGCCTTTACCCTGGCCGATGGCGCCGTCCCGTTCCTCGGCAATTTGAAATTCACGCCCAACGGCATGCGCGCGGGCACGCTCCTGTTTTCCGCCGATGGCTCGTCCGCCAGTCTGAGCGTCACCAACGCCACCGGCTGGATTTGGACGTTAGACCTGCCCGGCGACGCCCTCAACCAGGAACAAACGATCACCATGACGCCGTTTGCAACGACCGACCCCAGCCAGTCGCTCCTGCCGATTTCTAACGGCGTCATGTTGGAACCGGCCGGCCTGCGCTTCGCCGATCGCGTAAAACTCACCGTCACTCCACCGCAGCCGCTGGGACCGCACGCGATGCTGCTGATCGCCGGCGCGGGTGACCTCAACCTCTCCCCGGTTGACACTACGCCACAGTCCGGCACCCTTTCGACCACTCTCCTGCAATGCCAGCCTTGCGGTGTCAGCGACCCTTCGGACGCGCAATTGGCGGCTTTCCTCAATAGCCCGCTCACCGCCGACGCCGAAGCCGCTTTTATCCAGGCGACGAATGACATCGCGGCCCTGATCAGTGCCGCCGCAACCAACCTCCCGCCGCCGCCTCCGGATTACACTTGGGACTGCAGCTCCAGCAGCGGCCAGCCTGGACAGGCCGTCACTAAATATGTGCAGACCCTGCTCAGCAAAGATAACCAGGCCATCGACCGGCTGCGCTCGGCCAGCGGGGTTCTAAAGCTCCTGGGCCAAGCTCCGCAAACCAGCCTCCCTCCGTGCCGATTTACGTCTGGATGACGTTAGACCCCTGCAAAAGTACGCTAACCCTCTGCATCCCGATATGGCCCTCCGTGCCGCAGACGTGGTCGCGGTGTCAGGAAGATCCCCAGAGCCAGCCTGTGTCCAACGACTGGGCTCAAGAGGCCTACAATATGGTGACCCAAGTGGCGGGAAACAACACTGCAACCGCCGGTTTCACACGCTCCTACTTTGATGGCAACGACGAACTCCTCGATGAAACGGAGACATTGGAGAGTGACAACGGGCCGCATTGGAGCGTGACGCTCAAGCTTGACCTCTCGCACTGAAGCCGCGCCCGGGGCGTCCGCGGGCTGGTGGCGGCCACCTTCAGGACAACGCGCAACTTGTCGATCAGACGGTTGAAGGACTGTTGGAACCCGGCGGCACTTATGATTGCAGCGTCCACTTTCAACTCCAGCACACGCCACGGTAGCCGAGCGACCTAAAGCTTACGGATCATGACATTGCGGAACCAGAGCTTGACCTGCGATTTGCCCTTGTTCTCGGTGCCTTGGAGCGAGATGTGGCCGCTGTGAAAAGCGGCAAAGCCGGGCCAGTGGGCGAACTTGCTGTGGGAGACAAGCTGCTTCCATTCAGGAGTCCAGAGGTGGGTATCTACGACTTTGTGGCCCTCCATGAAGAACTGAACGTGGCCGTCCTCAACGATGATTTCGTAATGATTCCATTGGCCGGCGGGCCGTACCCATTCGTACGGGGCGGAGATTAGGCCGAACAGGTCGCCGGCGCGCTCGAACAGGGTGCGGCTATCGGGCACGGTGCAGGCGAGGTCGGCAATCTGCATCTCGGGGCCGGTTTCATAGGTCTGGCCATATTCGGGGGATTCGTGGACGTCGAACATGATGCCGCTGTCGATGCACGGCCGGGCCTTCCAGTCCACCTTGAGATCGAAGTTGGTGTACTCGGCATCCGTAACCAGATCGGCGCAGTCGGCGGGTTTGGCCAAGGGGGGCTTCTTGAGCTGGATGGCGCCATTGTGGATGGACCAGTCCTTGCCGATGCCGTGTTCGCCGTACGAGTGCCAGCCGTCGAAGGTTTTGCCGCTGAAGAGAAGCTTCCATCCCTCCTGCTCTTGCCGTGGGGTGAGTGTGTTGGCCTTTTGCCGCGCTTGGGCAAGAGGGCAGACCAAGCACGCGGCCAGAGCGGCGACCGCGATGCGGTAAGAAATCCGGTGAATCATGGGCCGGAACCTAGTGCTCCGAGGGCTTTAGTTCAAGGGAAAAGACCTCTCCCCGCTTCGAAACGGGCGCTTATGGGGACATGCGCAATGGAAGAAGATTACCAAGTGTTGCTCAAGGCTCAGATCGCTTCTGTCCAAATTAGCCCATGGCCCCCATAGCTGATAAGCTGCGAACCACACGAGATTGGCGCGCTGGTTTGCCTTGCCGCGATGCCCGACTTTTGTGTGGTTCGTTCTATTTCCTGTCGGGCAGGGCAAAAGCCACGTAGGCATCGCCGCTCCTGGTGCCCATCTTACCCCCACCGCAGGCAATCACCACATATTGACGGCCGCCTGTCATGTATGTCGCCGGAGTCGCGTAGCCGCCCGCCGGGAGCTTGGTTTGCCAGAGGACTTTGCCGGTCCGCCGGTCGAAGGCGCGGAACATCTCGTCCTTGGTCGCCCCAATGAACAGCAGACCGCCCGCGGTGACGATTGGGCCGCCGTAGCCTTCGACGCCGGTCGGCGGCAGGCCGCGAGCCATGAGGGCCGGCACAATACCCAGGGGCACGCGCCACCGGTATGCGCCCGTGTTCAGGTCGATGGCGCTGAGAGTTCCCCAGGGCGGTTTGATGGCCGGATAGCCATTGGTATCGAGCCAGCGATTGTATCCGTCGAAGGAGTAAGGAATCCGGCCCAAAACGTCCTGCGCCGCAACCAGCGTCTTCGAACCGGCGCCCCCGGCTTCTGCCGCCCTCGCGCCCAAAACATAATCCGCAATGGCGGTCTTCTGCTGGCGGGAGAGGAAGGCAAAGGAGGGCATTACGCCCCGTCCGGTCCCAATCAGGCTGATGATGGCCGAGCGCTTGAGTTTCGTGCCGACGTCAACCAGCGAGGGAACATTCTGCGCCGGGTTGCCCTTGCGGTTCGCGCCGTGACAAGCGGCACAGACTTGGGTGAAGAGCTGCCGTCCGCTGGCCAGTTTGTCCGGTGTCTCCGGGCCGGTTGGAATCATCTTGAGGACCCAAGGCATCTCGTTTTCATTGACGTAAAGCACACCGTCCGGATCCACCGCCGCTCCGCCCCATTCGCCTCCGCCGTCGAAACCGGGCAGGATAATGGTGCCTTGAGTGCTGGGCGGGGCAAAGAGCACGTGTGGCCGGAGCCGGGCGAAGCGGTCCAGGACAGCGCGATGCGAAGCGGGAGAAATGTCGGTGATTTCGTTATAGGTGAACAACTGCCGGGCGAAGGGCGCCGGTCTGACCGGCAGGGGCTGCGTGGGCCAGGCCACCTCGCCTTGCAGGTCGGAAGGAGGGACCTGCCTCTCTTTGATCGGGAACAGCGGCTTGCCGGTCTGGCGATTGAACAAGAAGACGTAGCCCGACTTGGTGGTCTGGGCAACCGCGTCGATCCGCCGGCCATCCCGTTCCACCGTGACCAGGTCAGGCGGCGCCGGAAGGTCGCGGTCCCAGAGGTCGTGATGGACGAATTGGTAATACCATATCAGATGGCCGGTCCGCGCATCCAACGCCAGGAGACAGTCGGCGAAAAGGTCCTTCCCGATCCGGTTCCCGCCCCAGAAATCAAACGAGGCCGAACCGGTCGGCACGAAGAGCATTCCCCGCTTCTTGTCCACTGACATGCCGGCCCAGCAATTCGCCCCGCCGACATAGTTCCAGGCGTCCGGCGGCCAGGTGTCGTAGCCCGCTTCTCCCGGATGCGGGATGGTATGGAAAATCCAGACGAGCTTGCCGGTGCGGACGTCGTAGGCGCGGATGTGGCCGGGAGCGGCGGGCGCGGGGCCTTCGCCAACCCTCGTTGAAAGGAAGTAGAGGTTGTCGTAAACCGCCCCAGGGCTGGTGGAAGAGACGAAGAGGTCGCTCACATCCCGGCCCAACCCCTTCTTGATATCCACCTTTCCCCGGTTCCCAAAGCTCGCTATCGGTTCGCCGTTCCGGGCATTCACCTCATAAAGGAAATGGTCCGCGCAAAAAAGGAGCCGGCGATCCGGCCCGTTCGCCCAATAGCTCACCCCCCGATTCACACCGACTGAGCCAACCCGTCCTGCGCCCTGGAACGGATCGAAGCGCCACAATTGGTGTCCGGTTGCCGCGTCGAGAGCCACCAGGTTGAGGCCCGCGGTAGTTCCATAGAGGACGCCGTGAATAATCAGGGGATTGCACTGGATCTGGGAGAGGTTGCCCGCACGGGCGTCGCCGGAATGATAGACCCAGGCAACGTGAAGGCGCTGGACGTTTCCGGTGTTGATCTGCTCCAGCGCCGAGTAATGGCTGCTGCCGGCGTCACCCAGATAAATCGGCCAGTCCCGGTCCGCCGCGCCCAAATTCAGGCATCCGAGCATCCAGACCAGCGCCACCGCGCCTCTTGACGTTAACGCATTCGAGTTTCTACGGGACGCGCATTGCGCTATTCGAGGTTCACTATTCATGTGTGGTTGGCATCGACAATACCACTGCACCCCACAAATGCCAACCGCCAGCCAATTGCACAACTGCGCAAGGGCATGGCCCATACGCACGTGACACGGCACACCGTCAGGCCTTGCCGAAGCGATCAGCGAGCCATCCTCTGACGCAAATTGCCCTCCAATTCCTCCAGCAGCCTCTCCAGATCAGCCACCTCTCTAGCCTGGAGATCCTCGACTGACGAAACCGGTAACCCAAGAACCTGCTCGCAGAGCTGAATCCCGCCCCCCAACCGGCCCCGCTGCTCGCCTTCCTTCCGGCCCCGTTCCAGTGATTCTTCGGCAATACTCCGTGCCCGCCGCTCGGCCTCTTGCCGGCCTTCGTTCCGGCCCCGTTCCAGTGATTCTTCGGCAATACTCCGTGCCCGCCGCTCGGCCTCTTGCCGGCCTTCCTTCCGGCCCCGTTCCAGTAATTCTTCGGCAATACTCCGTGCCCGCCGCTCGGCCTCTTGCCGGCCTTCCTTCCGGCCCCGTTCCAGTAATTCTTCGGCAATACTCATAACGCGTTCTCTCACTCGCTGATTCTCTATCCTACTCAGCAACTGCTCCGCTGTCGAGGGCCCCTTTGCCTCCGCCGCATCCACCGCAAACCAATACCGCATCAGCGTCCGGAAAACCTCCACCTTGTCCGGCGTCCTTGCCAGTTCCCCCAGGGCACTCTCAAACCGCTCCAACCATGGCTCAACCCCTCCCTCCCGCACTGCCTTCATGAAACTTAGCGCCACCCGCCCCACCAACTCCCCGCCCATCTCCTCCACCGGCATCCGGGACAAATCCACCAGCACATGCTCAAAATCGGGCTGAAACCGGCCAACCTCGTCCTTCAACTCCTCCGGCACCTCCAGCCAGTCCAGGAAATGGGTCGAAACACTCCAGGCCTCGCCCCCTTGGTGGAGCACAATCGGAATGATGCAGGGCGGCTTCTGGCCGGGGTCCGCCTCCTTGAACCACTGCTCCCAGATGCGCACCATGTAAACCAGCAGCCGGAAGGGCATATTGGGGTCCACCGTGCTGCGATGCTCGAACAGGCAATAGAGCAGGAGCGGTGAGCCCCGAAGTTCGACGCTGAAGAGCAGGTCGGAGCTGTAGGCGGCCAGCCGTTCGTCCACGAAGCTGCCGGGTCGGAGCTTGAGCGTGTGCCACTTGGCGGCCCTCACCAACCGCCGGGGCAGGTGCGCGCGGAGGAACTCGCGCGTCGTTTCAAGCCGGCTGAAGATCTGTTTGAAGAATCTGTCGTGCGGGTTGTGGATGGGTTGAGCGGGTTCATCTGACATAAGCGAGGCGAGTTGTAGTCGGCCAGCGCACCCAGTGCAACATCATTCGTGAAACACCGATTTCGCGGGACATGGCCCGGGCTTTCCCAGGGCCCCATTGGACGTTGCGCACAGCCCAAAAACTCCGTGGAGCCGCCGGTGAATGGGCCGATGAATGCCTGCCGCTCAGGCCCCGCCGCCGCTTATCTGCGGGTCTGCTTCGGAATCAGGGCGTGCAGGATTGGCTCGACCCAGTGGTCAGTCTTCATGTTCCAGAGGATGAAATCACTGTCTTGGCGCCCCAGGTGATGCCGGTTTTGCCCTGCTGGCCGGTCCAGGGCGCCCCCTGGTGGGTGAACCTCATCGGCTTGTAGTAGTGGGGCCCGGTTCATGTGCCGGAAGGGGTAGAGGTTGACGCGCACGGACTGAAAGCCGGCTTCCTTCAGCAACCGGAAATGCTTCTCGTGGAAGCGTGCCAGATTGCGCGAGCGCCAGATAGGGTCGTAGCCCAGGATGTTCACCCCGCGGCCAAGCCGGCGGTTCTGCTCAAAGGCCTCCAGGGGCTGAAACGGCTCATACGCATTTCCGACTTGGACCAGACCCGATAGGCTTGCCGCCAGGGCATAGATCTGAGGAGCGGGTGAATGGCGGGTATCGGCCGCGGCGGCGCGGCTGATCCCCTGGGGCGGGACCAGCAGGGACAGCAATAAGAGAGGCAACCACTTCATTTGCCGGGCATCCTGACGCAACCAGGCCGGCCCGTCAAAGGAGTTTTTCACGTTCGCGGAGGCTTTGCGCGGCCGCGCCAAAGTCATCCTTAAGACGCTGGAGACCAGGGCTATGGTGGCGCCACGCCCAGGCCAGGACGTTCGCTCGGAGTTAAACCGCGAGAACCTCCGCGCTCGCGTTGGTTTCCAGACAAGTACGGGAACTGGATGTCGGGTGTGCGGCTGATTGCGGTCTCCACCAGGTTGATTCGGCAACCCGTCGCGCAAAAGCCAGTGTCCAACCGAGGCGAGCCAAGCGGCCCGTCTGCTTTCGCTGCTGGCTTTCGTTCTCGGGTGCCTTGCTAGCTTTTTTGGCTCTCTGTACATCTGGCTGAATCCGACAACCACCGCGGCCCCAGACAAGCTGACCGTTTCCTTGAAAATTCTGGGTGCGGTGGTGCCTATTCTATTTAGCATGGCTATCTCGCTTCAGATGAGACAGAGATCCTCCAGATATTCTAAGGATATATATAGCTTGCGGAAATCGCTAGAAACTCTCGTAAGGCGCGCATCTCAGATCGAAGATCGAGGCAAAGTGGATTTCACCCGAAAGATCGCTCTCGACCTGCGTCTTGCCGAGGCTGAGGCAGCGTTGAGGTATTCTCCCAAAGAAAAGTTCTCCTCATTGGCCAGCCGCGGAGAGAATCCCGAAACCCCCCATATTCGGTAGGGCATAAGACCTGGCTTCGCTTGCGGGGCGACGTGGGGCATGGCTCAGTGTACCCGGCGAACCCGAGGCGGAATTGGGCTACAAAAGCCTCTCCACGATAAAGCCATGCCCTTGAGCGATCCTCGATGCCGTGGGGAAATCAACGAATTCGTCGGCGTGTTTGAAGATACGTAACTCCAGCACCTCGGCCACTACTTTGAAAGGCTTTACCCCAAGGAGTTCGGCCAGGTCTCGGATCTCGATGTAATCCGGCATGAAAATCCGCTTTCCCGGTTCGCCAGGCTCCAGCAAATCGCGCGCCGTGCGCTTGGGCGGCCTGGGCGGGGGCTGTGGCGGCCCACCCGCGAAAACTGGTTGGGCCTCCGGGGCTTTCTCAGGAGCCGGTGTAAACTCATAGCCGCTCATGAACTCGTGTTTGGTCCTGCACGCAGACTTTGTTCGCGCTCCAGCAAGGTCGGATGCGAGTAATAAAACCCGCTGTAGAGCGGGTGAGGGGTGAGGTTGCTCAGGTTTTTCTCGTCAAGCTTGCGCAGCGCGCCGATCAGAGCCTCGGCGCCGCGCGTCACTTCCGCAGCGAAGGCATCCGCCTCGTACTCGTAGCGGCGCGACCACCAGTGGAGCACCGGCGAAAACCAGAACGTCACCATGCCTGACAACAGGGCGAACAGAAGCAGCGCGGGCACGATGCTGCCCGGCTCGAACCCGAAACTGCGGTAGAACCAGGACTGCCCGGCCAGCAGGGCCAAAACATAAAACGCCGCCAGTGAACCCACGGCGGAGGCGATGAGCATCTTGAGCACGTGCTTCTTCTTAGAATGGCCGATCTCATGGGCCAGGACGGCTTCCAGTTCCGGCTCGGCCAATTGCTGGATAAGGGTGTCGAAGAGCACGATCTTTCGAAGCTTGCCGAACCCGGTGAAGAACGCATTGGAATGGCGAGACCGTTTGCTGCCATCCATGACTTGGACTCGCCGGGCATGAAAGCCGGTCCGCTCCGCCAGGGCTAACAAGCGTTGGCGCAGGCTGCCTTCGGGCAGAGGCGTGAACTTATTGAAGAGCGGCAGAATGAGCGCCGGCGCCAGCAATGCCATGAGCAACTGAAAGCCCAGCAGCGCCCCCCAAGCCCATAACCACCACCACGGGCCCATCCATTCAACCAGCTTGAGTATGAGCCAGAGCAGGGGGAACCCCAGGACCAGCGCCAGCAGCAGACCCTTGACCCGGTCCAGCCACCAGGTGCGCTGGGTCGTCGTGTTGAAACCGAATCGCGCCTCGAGCCGGAACTGGTGATACCAATCAAACGGCAAGCTCGGCAGCGCCAGCACGATGCCGGCGGCGAACAGGAAGGCCGCCATGGCCGCGGCCGATCCTCCCAGCCGGCGCGTGAACAGGCGCATTCCCCAAGGCAACAGGCCGCTGAAGAGCACAATGAGCAAGACTGCGGCATCATAGCTCGGCTCGACCTGGCTCAACCGACCCTTGGCCAGCGTGTAGTCGATGGACTTGCGGTAAGTCGGTGGATCGATGGAGCCCTTGAACACCTCCGGGACGGCGCCGGAATGAGCGCGTACATTCCGTCCATTGAGCCGCTCCAGCCAAAGCTGGGCGGCCCATCTGACGGCGACCAATGCGATAACGAGGGCAACGAACATCGAGCGGCACGACGCGGCCAAGATGAACTGCTGGCACGAGGCGCTGGAGAAAATAGCCCAACCGTGCGATAATGTTAAGCAGAGGATGTTGGTATTGTTGGGCCTTGGTTGAGAGGTGATGCGGCACGGACCGACAATCTGAGATCTGAAATTGGAGATCTCAAATGCGGACACGTTGCGGCGCTTCCGAACCGAGGCCTGAAAGGAGGAAGTTATATATGAAAACGTTCATGAGCAGTAACATAGCCTGGGTGGTTATGGCGGGTCTCTGCCTTTCTGTGGCGCAAGGCCTTCAAGCGCAGTGGCCCGGTGTTGCGCGTCCGGTGCAACCGCCGTTTGTTCCACCCGCCATAACGCCGCCGTCCCTAACACCTCCTTCCATGGCGCTGCCGCCATCGTTGCCTCCGGCGACCGGCACGCCGCTGCTTAGTCCGCCGGCCATGACCCCGCCGGAGTTGAATCAGCCTGACTTGGCCGCTCCTTCCATGACGCCACCAGTCTTTACCCCTCCGTTCATGCCGCCTTTCCTGCCGTCCCAGACTCCCCCCGTTGTGGGACCCGGCGCGCCCGGCTGGAACCAACCCAACAATCGCTTGTTTTGACCATGGCCCTACACGGACCAGGAGTTGCTCGGAAACGTGTACCTCGAGTTTTCACGGGACGGCTTTCTTAACGCCAGGGAGATTCGAGTTCAGGTCCATCGGGGCATCGTGCTGCTTTGGGGCGTCGTCCCGAGGTGGCGGGACTTCAATCGGGCCCAGACCGATGCCATGAGGGCGGGCGCCGCCTATGTCAGGAACCAGCTTCGCATCCGGGGCCAGCCTGCGGGGTGAATTATTTCCTTGCGGTTTCCGCGGCGAGCGAGTAATAATGGGCGTGAAAGTGAATGCCGGCCAGAGCGCCAGTATGTTTCATACAGTTATTGCATGAATAAGCTTCAACCGGGGAGGCTGTCTTGAGCCGCCCTTTTCCTTCTCGTTTCTCCTCTTCGGGTCCGCATTTCAGGGTTAACGGCAAGATCCGCGCCCGCGAGATCCGGGTGATCGGCCTGGACGGAAACCAGCTTGGGGTGCTCTCGCTGGCGGAGGCGCTAACCCTTGCCCGGAGCAACCGAGTTGACTTGGTCGAAATCGCGCCGAATGCCTCGCCGCCGGTCTGCCGTCTGGTGGACTACGGCAAGTTCCGTTATGAACAGGCCAAGCGCGACAAGGAGTCCAAGAAACATCAACACGCCACCAGGGTTAAGGAGGTGCAACTCAGTCCCAAAATTGATCCCCATGACCTTGCCATCAAGGTGGAGCACGCCGTCGGCTTCTTGTCCGAGGATATGAAGGTCAAAGCCACGCTGAGGTTTAGAGGCCGGGAGATGGCGCATACAGATGTTGGGTTCCAGGTGGTGCGGCAGTTTCTCGCCCAGATCAGTCCTTATGGTCATCCTGATTTCGAACCTAAGCTGCTCGGACGCGGCATCAACGTCATGGTCAGTCCGCTGCCCCGAAACAAGCGGGCCAAGGGACCCATTCCCGCCGATGGAGTGGAAAACCCGATGCCGCCATTGGAGACGGCGTCGGCGGAGGCCGAGGATCATCCTGAGCACACTCCCCCGCCGCCCCGTCCCCAGGTGCCGCCCAATCGCCCAACAGACCCGCGGAGGCAAAGCGGCTTTGTCAACAACCCCTTTGCCCAACTCGAGATTAAGTGATTCCGAACGTAACTGCTCAGCTCAAGCTGCTGGACGCATGGGGTAGGAGCGCGGACGCCCCCGTCCGCCTCTCCGGCGAGCGGCAGTCGCGGACGAGGGCGGCCGCGCTCCTATGATCACCTGGGCAGTTACTTCCGAACCTCAAACGCTATTCTGGCGTTTCCCCCGCCCGAGCGCGGACCTCGGCAAGCATCTGTTCCCAGTAAGGGCGCAGGAAAGGAGGGTCGT